>CAIYTC010000203.1 GCA_903929005.1 uncultured Dehalococcoidia bacterium
GATGACGCCTTACATTTTTACCCGGGTGAAAAATATTATGAATGGTGGTACTTTGACGCACAGTTTGATAACGGCTATGCATGTGTAATTACATTCCATTACCGTCTGGTTTTTGCTGAACCCCACATGCCCTGTATTCAGTTGCATATTTATGCCCCCGACGGAAAAAACCATGCTGTTTATAAACCGTTCGATATACAGGCTGTCAGTGCTTCAGAAGACCATTGCAACGTCAAAATGGGAGACAGTTTCGTCCGCCAGGAAAACGGCGTCTACAAAGTCTCAGTCCATACCAAAGGTGGCTATGTGATAGAAAAAGGCGAGGTCGTATTTGACGAATCTGCTGACGCCGGCGCTGAGCTCGTTTTTAGTAACATTCTGCCGGGCTGGAAACCCGAGGGAACAGGGGTGCTCTTAGATAAGGGCGCCGCTGTTCAGGGCTGGGTTGTCCCCATACCCCGGGCAGAGGTTGAAGGCACCCTCTTCATAGGCGAAACCGCCATGAAGGTAAGGGGAAACCGGGGATACCACGACCATAACAGGGGTAACACAAATATATACGATTTCTTCAGCGGCTGGTACTGGGGCCGGCTGTACGATGATAAGTACACACTGATCTATGGCTGGGTATATCCAATGAATAAAAAAGATGGCATGTCCGCCAAGCTCTATCTTGCCCGTGAACATAAACCAATACTAACCACAGAGCATTTCGAGCTGCAAGAAAAGAACCTCCAGATGGACCCGGAACTGCACCGGCAATATGCCCGGGACCTGGTGCTGATCAGCAAAGACAAAGATGTATCTTTCAAATGCAGCCTGCGTACCAAAACCGTTGTAGAAAAAGTTGACATGAGTGCAGTTGCCCTGTGGCCCATTTATTACTGGAGGTTCCTGGCCGATTACAAGGCAGAAATCAAAGCCGGTGGCAGGACTGAAAAGGTAAGCGGGAAAACTTTACACGAGTACATGCTCTTTAAATAACAGCTACACCTGTCCGGTTACAGGGGTCCATTCCATTTTTAGCCTGCCTTACCCAACTGTTGTAAAACTCTTGTTAATATTTTTATGGAGGAGTAATATTTTAATGATCTTTTTTCGCTTTAACGAATAGCGAGGAGGCCACCTTGGCTATTGCGATACTCTACCGTGAGGATCTCCGGGAATATGATTATGGACAGGGTCACCCCTTCCGCGGTGACCGCTACGAGATTTTCCCCAATTTCCTCAAAGAGCGCGTGGCTGAAGACGATAACTACCGCTTTTTAAAAGCGCCGGCAGCTACCGAAGAGGACCTCCTGCTTATCTGTAATAAAGACTATATCGATTTTACCTGCAGTTACTATCAAGCCGCTCATAATGGGAACTTAGACCATGTCAAATTCGGCCTCTACCAGAGCATGGATAATATGCCCTTCGAAACCCCGGGCAAACTCGAGGAGGCGGCCCGGCTGATCATCGGCCAGGCTAAAATGGGCTGCGACCTTATACAGAAAGGTACTTATAAAAAGGCAATTTCCATAGGCGGCGGCATGCATCATGCCAAACCGGGCTTCGGCGAGGGCTTCTGCCTCTACAACGATGTCGCTTTTGCCGCGCGTTACCTCATAAACACCTATAAGCTGCAACGTGTCTTGATCCTGGATACGGATGCGCATGCCGGCAACGGCACCAGCGAGTTTTTTTACCAGGATCCCCGTGTGCTTTTCATCGACCTGCACCAAGATCCGCATACGCTCTACCCCGGCACCGGCTTTGCCAATGATATCGGCGCGGATAAAGGCAAGGGTTTCACGGTCAATATTCCACTTCCCCCCAACGCGGGTTATGACTCATATTACCGCATCTTCGGGGAGATCGTAGAACCCCTGGTACGTGAGTTCAAACCCCAGATAATTATCCGCAATGGCGGCTCTGATCCTCATCCGGATGACGGCCTCACCGACCTCGGCCTGCCTGTACACGGATTCTACATGATCGGAGAAAAGGTCAGGTACCTGGCGGATGAAGTTTGCCAGGGCAGGGAGCTTGACCTGATCGCCTCCGGATACAATAAGCGCGTTCTCCCCTACGCGTGGCTGGCGCTCATTTCCGGCCTGGCCAACTGGAACATTGAGGTTGAAGAACCGCAGCCGGCCTCCCACAAATTCCACAAAGATCCCGCCTATGCCCAGACCAAGATAGTTGAGGCCGAGATCAAGGGCAACCTGAAACCCTACTGGAAGTGCTTCCAGTCCCGCGGCCCCACCCAATTTTAAACGGAGAAAATTAAGTTGAGGAGGTTGGTGATATGAATCTCGGTAGCCTGAGTGAGGACAATATCCAGAAATATGGGGAATACCCAAGCGCCTATTTTGAAGGGAAGTGGTATACCAATGTCGAAATGGAGAAGAACTCCAACCGTCTCGGCAATGCCCTCAAATCGCTGGGCATCCAGAAGGGAGACCGCGTGGCCATCCAGATGCCCAATAGCCCGGTCGTATTGTGGTCTTTCCCGGCCATCTACAAAATCGGCGCTATAGCCGTGCCCATGAACCCCCTGCTGCGGCCGGACCAGGCCGCCTACATTTATCAGAATTGCGGCGCTAAAGCAGTTGTGACCAGTCCTGAGTTTGCGCCCTGGGTTCTGGCGGCCCGCGATCAGGCGGCCGGCCTCAAACACGTGATTGTTACCGAAAAAGACGATATCCCGGATACCATCGGCTACGATAAATTTGTATCGGACCAGCCGGACAGCTTGAAGATCGAAGAGACCCAGAACGACGATATAGCAGCGCTTATATATACGGCCGGCACAACCGGTCCTAACAAAGGCGTTATGCATACACATTTCAGCCTGTATATGACGGCCCTGGGATACGCTGATTTTGTCTCACGCTATTTGAGCACCACGCTGCAGGTGAAGAGCAGCGTAATGAATGTCAGGACTCACAAACTTGCTGAAACCGAACAGATGGTAACCGGCTTTGACCTGGGACTCGGCCTGTTCGTCCTGCCCCTGTCACATTCGTACGGCCTGGCGGTGGCGCTTACGGGCATACTGCTTGCCGGCAGGAGCGTCATAATGAAATGGTTTAACCCGGAACTGGCCCTCAAGCTGATACAGGATTTCCGGGTTACCAACTTTTCAGGTGTGCCGGTCATGTACATCATGATGCTCAACCACCCGGATTTTGATAAATACGACTTGAGCTCTTTACAATCGTGCGCCTGCGGGGCGGCGCCTCTTACGCCGGAGATAGGCCGGCTGTGGAAGGAGAAGACGGGGGTCGATATCTATGAGGGCTGGGGGATGACGGAGACGGGCGCCACTACCTGCGGCAACCGACCACATAAGCCTCCCAAATACGGTTCCATAGGCACCTGCATGATCAAGGCCGACACCATGAAAATCTTTGATGACACCGATCAGGAATTGCCCGCCGGCCAAACAGGTGAACTCGTGATCAAAGGCCCCACCATCATGAAGGGCTACTGGAATATGCCCAAAGAGACCGGGGAAACATTGCGCAACGGATGGCTGCATACCGGCGATGTCGGGCACATGGACGAAGACGGTTATTTTTATATTACCGACCGTAAGAAGGACATCATAATCAGGGGCGGTGAGAACGTCTCGCCGCGCGAGGTGGAAGAGGTATTGCTGGAGATACCACAGATAGCCGATGCCGGCGTCATCGGCATCCCTGACAAGGTCTATGGCGAGGAAATCAAGGCCTATTGCGTTCTGCGTAAAGACGAATTGATCAGCCCTGAGGAAATACTGGCGTACTGCAAGAAAAAACTGCCCACTTTCAAGGTGCCCAAAGCGGTGCAGATCATAGATATACTGCCCAAGAACCTGCTGGGCAAACTTCTCAGGGCCGAGTTGCGCAAACTGGAGAAAGAGAAGGGGGAGTGATACGGTTGCTGCCCGGGTAAGTTTGAGCCGGCCGGTCTTGCGTGGTGATGCTTCTAACGGTAGATATCTTTACGCTGCCCGATTCTCACTATCCAGACGGTGAGCTCCTTATCTTGGCTTGAATACACAATGCGGTACCGTCCCTGGCGGATGCGGTACCTTTCCTGTCCGGTCAACTTCTCGCACCCCATTGGGCGCGGTTCGTTCTATGTTAAGGCATATTCTTGACATTTAGCTTTGCTGCCAACATAATACAGTCCTACTCAAATGCATAAACCACATATGATTTCGGTTGAAGAGGCGCTGGAAAGGGTATTGAGCACCGTCCGCGTGCTCGAACCTGAAGTTAAGCCCATCCTGGACTGCGCGGGACAGGTGCTGGCCGAGGACATAGTGGCCGGATTCGATATACCGCCGCATGATAACTCGGCCATGGACGGGTTTGCTGTTCTCGCCGGCGATACTTCGACCGCCGGCATGAAGGAACCGGTTTATTTGGACGTCATCGGCGAGGTGGCCGCCGGCTACACTTCATCCCTTATACTCAGTAGGGGCAAAGCCGTGCGCATCATGACCGGCGCACCGCTGCCCGCGGGCGCGGACGCGGTGGTGCAGTTCGAGAATACCGACGAGACTGAGAGGAAAAGGAACAACCAGCCGCTGGATAAAATAGGTATTCTGGCGCCGGCGGCGCGCGGACTTAACGTCCGTCTCAAAGGCGAGGATATACAGTCAGGGCAGGTAGTGTTGAAAAAAGGCTGCACGCTTTACCCGGCCGATATCGGTGTGCTGGCCTCGCTGGGACAGGCGCAGGCCGCGGTCATCCGCCGGCCCGTCATCTCGGTACTTTCCACGGGCGATGAACTCTGCCCGGCTGGTCAACCGCTGCTGCCCGGCCAGATCTACGACAGCAACACCTATACTATTGCCGCCAATATCGCCATGTGCGGAGGCGTTGCCAGGATAATCGGCATCGGCAGGGATACTCTGGCCTCCCTGCAAAATAAAATCAGACATGGTTTGGATGCTGATATGCTGATCACCTCCGGCGGTGTATCCAGGGGGGATTACGATGTGGTCAAGGACGTGCTGGCCCATATGGGCACGATCAGTTTCTGGACGGTGCGCATGAAGCCGGGCAAACCGATTGCCTTTGGAACGCTGAAAACGTCGCGGGGCTCCGCTGTCAGGGATATACCCCACCTGGGACTGCCCGGCAACCCGGTAAGCTCCATGAATACCTTTGAGCAGTTCGCCAGGCCAGCCATATTCAAGATGTTGGGGAAAACGAATTTTAAGCGGCCGGTAGTGCTGGCCACTATCGACCAGGATATAGTAAATGATGATGGCCGGCGCGTCTTCGCCCGCGTTCATGTTAAACGGACTGCGGAGGGCTGGACGGCAGCGCTGACCGGACCGCAGGGATCGGGAATCTTGACCTCCATGTCGGCCGCCAACGGCCTGGCTATTGTGTTGGAGGATTGCCCGCTGGCCAGGGCAGGGGAGCAGGTGCAAGTGCAATTGCTGGATAATGCCGCGGGAATTTATTAGCTGGAGAATAGCATGACGCCAATAATAGCAATAGTGGGCAAATCCGGGTCGGGTAAGACCGTAGTCATGGAAAAGCTCATCGCTGAATTTAAAGTCAGGGGTTACCGGGTGGCGGCTATCAAGCACGCCCATGAGACAGTTGAACTTGATGCGCCGGGCAAGGATACCTGGCGCTTTTCACAGGCCGGCAGCGATGCCGCCGTGGTCAGTTCACCTGCCAGGATAACTATCTTTAAAAACCTCAACCGCGAGCCTTCCCTTGAAGAGGCCGCCCTGCTGCTGGGCGACGGGTACGACATCATCCTGGCCGAGGGTTTTAAAACGAGCCGGGTAGCCAGGATCGAGGTTTGCGGGCCGGGTCAGTCAGGCGAATTGTTATGCCGGGAATCCGACCTGCAGGCGGTCATATCGGACGAAAAGTTGCCGCTTAAAATACCGTGCTTCGTCCGCGCGGATACCGGGGCAATCGCCGATTTTATCGAAAGGGAAATATTATTCAAAATGCCTGCCGATACGGCAATTATGATCAACGGCCAGCCGGTTTTTCTCAAACGCTTTGTCAAGGATATTATCGCCGGTTCTATCCTTGCTATGCTAAGCACCTTGAAAAACGTTGGTATAATAAGGACGGCGCAGGTATCGATACGCACGGATAACCCTGGGGGCGGGCGCAACTGAACGTACGCCCCTACAGGGGAAAGCGAATAATAAATCCGTAGGGGCGGGTTTTTAAACCCGCCCGCACAGGGGAAAGCGAATGTATAAAGCAGGGGTCCTTACCATCAGCGATAAGGGGTCGCAAGGCCAGCGCGTTGATGCCAGCGGAGACTACATCGTCAAAGTCTTTCAAGACCTGGATATTGAGGTAGCACGCTACGAAATCGTTGCCGATGAAGCTGCAGCCATTGCTAAAACCCTGGCCCTCTGGGCGGATAGCGGCGGCGTGGACCTGATCGTCACTACAGGCGGCACGGGCATCAGCCCCAGGGATGTGACGCCGGAGGCTACCAGGGCGGTAATTGAAAAGGAGTTACCCGGCATAGTGGAGCTCATGCGGTCAAGCGGCTATAAGAAAACACCCACCGCCATTCTCAGCCGCGCCGTTGCCGGGGTACGCGGCCAATGCCTGATCGTAAACCTGCCGGGCAACCCCAGGGCCGTGGAGGAATACCTGGATTTATTGCTGCCCATTGTCCCTCACGCTATCGAAACGCTGCAGGGCAGGTTCGGCGAACATGTATAACGGGGAATTTGAATGACTGGAATATGTGACAGCTTCCAAAGAGGCATAAGCTACCTGCGGATCTCGGTCACGGACCGCTGCAACCTCAGGTGCATCTACTGCATGCCGCCCGAAGGCGTAGAGCAGGTGCCGCACGGGGAAATCCTGAGCTTTGAAGAGATCATGCTGGTCGTGCGCTCCGCCGTGAAGCTGGGCATAAGCAAAATCAGGGTTACCGGCGGCGAACCCCTGGTCAGGTCGGGTATCGTGGAGCTTGTTCGCATGATATCATCCGTCGACGGGGTAAAGGACATTTCCATGACCACCAACGGTGTTCTGCTGGAAAAATATGCCCGTGAACTGGTCAGCGCAGGGCTGCAGCGTATTAACATCAGTTTGGATACGCTGAAATTCGACCGCTTCAGCCAGATAACCCGCACTGGCACACTGGCGGATACTTTAAAGGGGCTGCAAGCAGCCCGGGACGCCGGGCTCAACCCGGTTAAGATAAACGTTGTTCCCATGCAGGGGATCAACGACGATGAGATCCTGGATTTCGCCAGGATGACGTTAGAGGCCGGGTGGCACGTCCGTTTCATTGAACTTATGCCGCTCAACCGGGCCGCTGAGTTTATCCCGTCCAGTGTATTGCGCCAGAGGATAGAAACGCTGGGCCCGCTGCAGCCATTTTATGGCATCGCCGGCAACGGCGCGGCAAAATATTTCCGTTTGCCCGGCGCGGCCGGCACCATCGGCTTTATCAGCCCTGTATCCGCGCCCTTCTGCGACGAATGCAACCGTCTGAGGTTGTCCGCCACCGGCCTGCTTTTCCCCTGCCTCTTCTCTGAGACTGGTTTTGACTTGAAGGCGCCGATCCGCGCCGGGGCAGACGCGGAAGCCCTGAAGCGCCTGCTAACCGCGGCCATAGCGGCTAAACCTGAAAAGCACCACCTGGCCGAAGGCCAGCGCATAGACACGAAGATGTCAAGTATAGGGGGATGACCGATGAGCTCACAGAATACCCGCATGATCGATGTCAGCGCCAAGCAAGAAACTCAGAGGTTGGCGGTGGTAAAAGCCCGCATCAGTATGAGTAAAGCTACGCTCACCCTGGTAAGGAAAAACCGGGTCCCCAAGGGCGATGTGCTGGCGGTGGCACAGGCGGCCGGCATCCTGGCAGCCAAGAAAACGCCGGATCTAATTCCCCTCTGCCATCCCCTGCTGCTTTCCAGTATTAGCATCGATTTTACTATTCCGGCCGCCGGCAACTGCATCGAAATCACCGCCTCGGTCAGGGGCAAGGCTAAAACCGGCTTCGAAATGGAGGCTCTGACTGCTGCCTCGGTGGCGGCGCTGACCATCTACGATATGTGCAAGATGTTCGATCAGGATATGGTCATCACAGACCTGCACCTGGTGAAAAAGACCGGCGGTAAAAGCGGCGCTTACCTATCAGGCTAAGGCTCAGATTGAACTTTCCACCACAGGCAGAACCTTCACTGCCGTGGCCTTGATCGAGGCATAAATCTCCTGTCCCTCACTTAAAGCCATTTCCTCGGCCGACCTGGCCGTCACCAGGGCTTCCAGCGTAAAGCCGCAGTCCAGCATGGCAGTGCAAAGAGGCCCTTCTACCCTTACCGATTTGACCCTGCCGGCCAGCGTATTCCTGGCGCTGCCCTGTAAACCCTGCAAAGAAAGCACAATCTCTTCCGGCCTGATATAAATGTCAACGTCCGCACCGGCAGGCAGTTCCGAGACCGCCTCGATGATCCTATCGTTTATCTCCACGCCGGCCATCCCGGTCCTGCTCCAGGCAATCACGCCCCGCATGATGTTCTTTATCCCTACGAACCCGGCGACCCTGATATCCCGCGGCGCATTGAATATCTCCCCCGGCTGGCCCGCCTGCACCAGTTCACCCTGCATCAGCACACCTGCCCTGTGGGCCAGCCGCCATCCCTGCTGCATATCGTGCGTTGTGATCACAACCGTGAGGTTATTGCTCCGGTTAAACTCAACGATCAGGCTTTCAATCGCTTTCACGCTGGCAGGATCGAGGTTGGCTGTTGGTTCGTCCATAAATAATACCTGGGGTTCAGCAATCATGGCGCGGGCCAGCGCAACCCTTTGCGCCTCACCGCCCGAGAGCGTTTTAGCCTTCCTTTTAGCGTATCCGCTTAACCCGCTTACCTCCAGCATCCCCTCCACGCGGGAAGTTATGCTGCGGTTATCCAGGCCCCTCACCCTCAAGGGATAAGCAACGTTCTCAAAAACCGAGTTGTTGAAGACCACCGGTTTCTGAAAGACCATGGACAGCCTGCGGCGTACCTCCATGACATTTACCCCGGCATCTGTCGCTTTAATGCCATCCAGGTAAATATCACCCGCGTAGGGACGGTCCAATAGGTCGAGCAGCCTTAGCAGCGTGGTTTTCCCCGCCCCGGTTGGCCCGATGATCACGAAAACCTCTCCCTTATCTATCTTGAGGTTAATACTTTTCAGCAGCGGCTTGCTGCCGGCGCGCTGCTCCAGGTTTACCGTTTGCAGGAATGCCATTAATACCTCTGCAGCAGGATATTGACTATTACACTTATTACCATGGCAATCCCTATCAGTATGATGCCCAGCGCCAGAGACAGCACCAGGTCACCTCTCTGGGTTTCCAGCGAGATGGCCGTAGTCAGTACGCGGGTATAGCCGCGTATATTGCCGCCCAGCATCATGGCCGCGCCCACCTCCGATATAGCGCGGCCGAAACCAAGGATGAGCGCTCCAACCACAGCGAAGCGCGCCTCACCGATGATGGTCCAGATCGCCTGCGATCCGCTGGCGCCCAGTGATAGAGCCGTATCCTTGACAGCCCGGTCCACCCCGTTGAGGGCTGCTATGGTCATCCCTGTCAGCACAGGCAAAATCAATATGACCTGTCCTATTACGATAGCAGCCGGCGTGAAGAGCAGTTCCAGGCCACCCAGCGGGCCCGCACGGGAGATAAAAAGAAAAACGAAAAGGCCGACTACCACAGTGGGTATGCTGTAGAAAGTCTGGATGACATTGATAAGCACCCTTTTGCCTTTAAAATCGTGGAAATGAATTATCCCGCCGATGGGGACGCAAATAACAGCAGCAATTAATATCGCGGCCGCTGACACATACAGCGACCGCAATGAAATCTCGATCACTTCCCCGTCCAGGCGGGCTATGAGGCTTACAGCCTGGACCAGCGCTTCCCACAGTTCTTGCACTTAATCTTGCTCTACTTCACAGGCACGGTGTAATCTTCCAGCTTCGGGCAGCCCGGCTCGCTGCAACCGCCGCCTTTAAGCGGGTTAAATAGCGATCTGCCGTACTCGGCAACTCCGTAGGTTGCGATTATATCCTGCACCTCATCGGACATCAGCCAATTGATAAATGCATTGGCCGTGGGCAGCATTTTGGCGGTCGTGATTTTATCCGGGTTAATGGCCATCACGTCATAGACGTTCAGGAAGAGCGCCCCCTGTTCAACCAGCGGCACTACACTGACTTTACCCTTGTATGCCAGGAAAGTGGATATATCGGCCAGCAAGTATGCTTGCTGTTCGTTGGCCATCAGCAGGCACGGTCCCATGCCTTTGCCGGTTTCAACGTACCAGGGGCCGGATTTTTCAACATCTGCCGCGTATTTGTATCCGGCGGCCTGCCAGATGAGCTTCTCCTTGGAATGCGTACCGGAGTTATCGCCACGCGAGATGAATTTCACTTTGGACGGGTCTGCCATGCCGCCTTCATAGATCTTCTTGAAAGCCTGTTCGGGAGAAAGGCCTTTTATGCCGGCGGGGTCAGCAGCCGGGCCTGCAATCAGGAAGTGGTTGAAGGCAAAGGACCTTTTATTTATCCCGTAGCCGTCGGCTATGAATTGAGCCTCCGCTTCGGGATCGTGCACCACTACGGCATCGACATCGCCGCGCTTGCCGTACTCCAGGGCTACCCCTGTGCCGGCATAGACGATGTCCAGCCTCACGTTGGCCTTTTTCTCAAACATAGGCTCCAGGTAATTCCACAACCCCGTATCGTACAGGCTGGTGGTGGTAGCAATTTTGAAACGGGGTATGCCGGCCACGACAGGCAAGGCTGTGCTTTGAATCGGTTTTACGTCGGCCGGTTGCTGGCTTTGCGGTGGTGTTGCCACCTGTGCACAACCGGTCAGGATAGTGCCCAACAGCAGGCAAAAAATGACAACTGGGACGGATATGCGCCGGACGAGATTAATAATTAAGGTTTTCATATAACCCTCCTTTCCAAATGGGAGGCGCAGGTGTTTCCCCCTGCACCCTTGAGGCTTTTCAGCCTGCCGGTTGGATTCCCTGCCTGTATGGTTTAGGCATCCAACTCGAAGAGCAATTAATATTAACTTAGCCCTGATATTATCACAAGGGTATTCATTTGGCAATTCACGCTTATTGAAAATAGCCTGCTTTAAATAAGCCCGCGTTTGCTTTAATATATTAGGGCGGATTTCAAGGAGGAGTGAAATGAATTTAGGAAGTGGGACGATTGCTGTCATCGTAATATTGGTTATCATTGCGCTTGCCCTGGTCGGCTATGGCGGTTACCAGATGGGCATGGATACGGGGTACAAAGCCGGTTACAGCAAGGGCAGTACAGACGGCACTGCCAGCGGAACTCAGGATGGCTACAACAAGGGACAAACTGCAGGCTATGCCCAGGGTAAACAGGATGGCGAAACGGCGGGCTACGATAAGGGCTACTCGGAAGGCCTGTCCAAGGGCCAGGCGCAGGGACAGCAGCAGGGTCAACAGCAAGGCCAGTTGATAGGCTATAACAACGGCTATAATGATGGCTGGGGCAAGGGTTGGCGTAACGGCTGGCAATCCGGCTGGTGGCAGGGCTGCACCAACTGCTGGCAGCATTGCGGCCCATTCGTAGCCGGCAACCAGCAGGGAGTTTTCACCGGTGGTCCCACACAATCATGGATGCCCACGGCGCCGACGGCGCCTCCCGCCCAGAAATAAACCACGGTTAGCTTTATTGAGCGATGTTTGCAGTCGTGATTTGGCTATTTATTACTTCAAGACCGCCGGCAAACCCGGATACGAATTATTAAAGGAGGTTGAGCCATGAAAATCAGCACCACCGGGCTTATTATTGCAGCCGTACTCATTATCGGCGCTGAACGGTACCTGGTAACTCAACCTTTTGTTATTGATTTGCCTGATTTAACTTTGGCAGCCCTGCCCCTTAATTCACCAACGTTGATATAATTAAGGCCATCAGGTAAGAAAAGAACCGGGTTAAATATTGATGGCTTCGATTATATGCCGCGGCAAATTATATGTCCCGTTCCTGCTCACCCTGATAGTACCGGGTGTCATCGGGTGCTCGTGCCTTAATGGCGCAGCGGCCATTAAGCCTGAACCCGCTACCCCGCAGCCGGTCGTGGTTTACACCTATAAGGTGGTCAATACCTTTCCACACGACCGGGAGGCCTATACGCAGGGATTAGCGTTTGATAATGGCAGCTTATATGAGGGGACCGGAGGTTATGCAAGCTCTTCCATACGTAAAGTAGACCTGGAATCCGGCAGGGTATTACAGGAGTATAAATTGCCCACCCGCTATTTCGGGGAGGGCATCACACTATATAAGGGCACCATCATACAGTTAACCTGGAAATCTAATACCGGCTTCGTTTATGACAGAGATAGCCTTAATCTGTTGCGGGAGTTTTCATATCCTACCGAGGGTTGGGGAATCACTTATGACGGGAACCGTATTGTCATGAGTGACGGTACATCCAATCTGTATTTCTTAGATCCCCAAAACTTCAACACAACCGGCTACATCGAGGTGCATGATAAAAACGGCCCGGTAAATAAGCTCAATGAACTGGAATATATCAACGGCAAGCTATTAGCCAACGTATGGGGAACCGCTAATATTGTCATAATCGAGCCAGTCGACGGCAGTGTCACCGGCTGGATCGACCTGTCGGGGCTTCTGGATACAGGCTACTACAACAATCACGTTGATGTTCTGAACGGCATTGCATACGATGCCAAAACTGGCCGGATGTTTGTTACCGGCAAGCTGTGGCCACTTCTATTTGAGATTATACCGGCCGCTAAATAGCGTTGAATAAGCATGGCCTGGCTTTCAGGCCATGCCCTCCAAAAACGCCCTCACGTTCTTACCCAGTACATCATGATTGTACCCGCCCTCAAGCACCCCGAACCGCCTGCCTTCGCATTTCTTAAGTGCAAATTCCCTGACCTCTTTCCCGATCGTTTTATAGTCTTCCGTGGTCAGCAGCCGGCCCCAATCCTCGATATGCCGGTCGAAACCGGCCGAGACCGCGATTATATCTGCCTCACTCCGGCCTAAAACCCTTGCTACATGATCTACAAAGTCCTGCCTCTGGCTATCTTCCGGATGAAAATACACCACGTCCGGGTTGCCCTGGAAGATATTGGCCGTGCCATCACCGTAATGCAGGTCGAAATCGAGGATCAGCGCCGTTTTGATCTTCTTTTCCTCGATCAACTTTGAAATCGCAATGGCCATATTGTTGAAAAAACAGAATCCCCAGCAACTGTCGGCACTGGCATGGTGCCCGGGCGGCCTGATCAATCCAAAAGCCGGCTGTCCCTGCATAGCCAGCTCTGCTGCCCTGATAGCGCCGCCGGCCGCCAGCATAGCCATCTCAAATACACAACCATAGCGCTGCACGTAGCTGATATGGAAGGCTGCGTGGCACCGTTGGATATCTTCGATGCTGGCCGGCTCCGGTTTAACGGTCTCAAACCCTTTTACCTCTTTTACGATTGCCTCCATGCGCCCGCGGGCGGCGGCAGGATCGTTTTCATAGACCTCAGTATACTGCGGATGATAAACCACTTTCATGATCGGCCTCCCTTAATTTGTGCCCTGTTTCTTGATAAATCCTCAATTTGCATTATACACCGCTTGGACAGCCCTCCAGCCCAATGATAGTATTAATACAGCAGTTACAGAAGAAAGGGGGTCGCCATGTTTTCTAAGGAGTGGTTTATCTATGTCTTCGGCCGCTGGATACTTCTCTCGGGCCTTGCCGGCGCCACCCTGCAGGTCCTCCTGCGCCAGCAGATGGGCATCCCTGATTTCCCGGCCTTCCTGCTCAACCAGCTTCTGCTGGCCTGCGTTTTCTGGTATGTAGATAAATACATTTTCCAGCGTCATCTCGGCAAGCTGAAAGATCTTTTCAGATTCCCCCGCATCAAGGGGCAGTTCGATACCAGCCGCGAGTTCGCTAAGATCAGCGAGGAATACACTCAACTGGCAGAGGATTTCCGCCAACAGCCCGACAACCCTCAGGCCTGGCTGCACCGCTTCCTCGACCTTTATCACTCGGTGGAGATGATGGAACGCATCCTGCGTGACAAAGGTATCCATGTCGACCGCGAGCTGCACCGCATTATGGAAGAGAACCGCCGGCGTGGGTTATATGAATAAAAAAAGGTGGTATACTTTTCCATAGGGACAGGCCGGCTTATTGCGGGTGCATATGAAGATCGAGATGAATGACCGGGCCAGGAAAATACTGATATCTATTATTGCCGGACTGCTGGGCAATTTGCTGGCCTACCTTTCCAGCCTGCTGACACCCCTGCAACCACAGGTGACCTTCGATTTTTCCCATCTTGCCACTTTCTTTGTCGCCATAGCTTTCGGCCCGGTTTATGGGCTTATAACCGGCGCCATCGGCGCCATTTATCCCTATTTCGAATTTGCAGTATCAGGCATCTACGGTCCGTGGTACGGCCTGGCTATTATTTTCGGCAAAGCCATGACCGGTTTTGTCTGCGGCCTGCTCAGGGATAATCTGCCGACATTCCTGGCTGTTACGCTGTCCTATATACCGGAATCGCTGTATACGCTGGGATTCTTGCAGGTAATGAACTGCGTTCTGCCGGCCGGCGTTATAACCTGGGACATGATATCCGGCATACTCATGGAAGGTTGGGTCGAGGTTATCATATTCTCCTTCATTATCGAGATGGTGGTGCGCAGGAGAATAATGGAAACCGCGGTGCTCATGCTGGAGATATTCATCATCATGCTGCTGGTACATAAGCAATTCATCGAGTCGCTGCTGGTACTATTACTGATCACCCTTACCACGCTGGTACTTTTCGAAATTATCAAGCCCCTTCTTAAAAAGCGCTACCCTGGCCCTGCGGACGGGAACGACGATCCCCGACCATAGCCCGCTTTGTCTGCGGAAAAACTATGCCTGCCCGCTGAGAAATTAGGCACAGGGGGAATGCGCCACTGAACTGTTATAATATGGCAACCGGTCTATGAGCAATATCCTGCTGGTCAGCAACGAAATTGACAGGGTCAGGGAGTTGAGCGCCGCCCTTAGCCGCGCCGGGTTCTCCTGCACCGCCTGTATCTATGCTGACGATGTTATCGAGCATGATTTACGCCAGGCCTTTAATGTCGTACTGATCGACGTTTCCGCAATCTCATCACAGGGAGATTCGGCCTGGAAATGGTTCAGGAAGCTCAAGTTACGGAGATTGCTCCCGGTTATTGCTTTAGTCTCTCCTTCAACTTTGCCTGTGTTTGCCGAGTCGGGATTTGAAGACTTCATTATGAAACCATGGAACGTGGATGAATTGTCAGCCAGAATACGCCGGGCTATATCCAGGGCAAGCAATGTCGCCGAGCATAGCCTGATCAAAGCCGGGGACCTTACCATCGATCCTATCAGGTGTGAAGCCGAACTGGGCGGCCGCTTGCTGGCCCTGACATTTAAAGAATATGAACTGCTTAAGTTGCTGGCCACCAATAAGGGCAAGGTCTTTACCCGCGAGGCCTTGCTGAACGAGATTTGGGGTTACGATTATTATGGCGGAGACAGGACCGTTGACGTGCATATCAGGCGGTTGCGCAGCAAGATCGAGGATTCCGTCCATACCTTCATTGAAACCGTCAGAAATATCGGCTACAAGTTCAAGGATTCCGGCCCCGCCTGATAGCCGCATTACCCGGTCAATGCCGGCTTGCTTGAAGGGGGGCATACCAATTACGGCGCCCCCGGGGCCGGGCACACAGCGTCAGGAATACCGGCAGGACCAAAACACGGCAAATTCAGATTTTATTTTCCCAGCGCTTTACTGAAAAAGACTGCTAAGCGTTTTTCGTACTCGCCGGGATAGACAAACATCCCCTCCGCGTGCCTCGTGCCGTCTATGATCCATAGATCGGCAGTTTTACCGGTGGCATCATACAGACGATACGCGGAGTTTACGTTGACCCACTCATCCTTTGACCCGTGAACAATGGCCACCGGGCGCCCGTGGAGTTTCTGGATCGAGCGGATGGGGCTGATGGCATCCATATCCATATTTGTGCCATTGAGACGCGCGACTATCAATACAGCATCGGCAAAGAAGAGCGGCATCCCGTTCAGGGCCAATTGATCGTCCAGCACGGTGGGTATGTCTGCGAATGCGCTATCCGCCCAGAGCGCGGAAATGGCCGGCTCCTCGCCGAACGCGTTGATACTGGTGGAGGCGCCCATCGAGACCCCCAATACACCGATATTTTCAGCCGCATAACCTTTCTTGCGCAGCCAATCGAACGCGCCGAGGACGTCCTTGTACTCGGTCACACCTGCCGTGAAGCGTTTGCTCACCACAGCGGAATCACCGTGATTACGCAGGTCAATGCTCAATACATTGAATCCATTGTTCGCCAGCATCCCCGATGATAACAACACAGTCGTGTTTTTCCGGCAGACATCCGCCCCGTGCACAACTATCACTACCCTGTCAGATGCCGTGGTGGATGGAATGAACCAGCCGCTGATGGTGTTGCCGTCTAAGCGCGCGGGGAATTCCACCGTCTCGAAGTTTTTCACCAGGTAAGGCTGAACGTCAGTATTGTTTTCGGGATAGTAAACGCCCTTGAAAGACGACGGGGTAAATTCCCTCCTGCCGTCCATATAAACGCTCCCGCAGCGCGGATGGACTGTCGTGAATAAATCGTAGATGTAATAACCAATTCCGAAGTATGCCACAAGTGCCAGAAGCAAAGTCCCGCCCGCGACCCCAAAAACCCATCGCCAACGAGTTGAAACCACAGTCCGTTCCGGTGTTTTCATGATTGTCTCTCCCTGAATTTTTCTTTGCCCGTTCTGCCGCCATTTGCAGGCAAGATGCACGGATGACATTTATGGCCGGGACCTCCCCTGTCAACCCGCCATCAGGCAATTATCATCATTTATGGCCAATCACCGGCATGATATATCTTGACCGGGCGGTTGTCAATGACTACATAACGAGGCAAATCGACAGATAAACAGGCTATGCTGCTCATCAGTAACAATTATGGAAAAATATGTAGAAGCGGTTAAATGACATGCATTTTTTACCGGAATGTAACGGCGCTGGCAAAAAAGTGGCATAATTAGCGGTCAATAGTGCCAATTCCAGCAAATAATTAATCTGTTTGTAACAAAAGGCTGTTAAATTTATGTTGTTTGGCAAGCGGTTAAAATGGCATAGCCGGTCAAACGAAAGAAATTATTAATCAGGAGGAAACATGGTAAAGAAAGACAGGGCAGAAGCTGTAGAATATGTGCTCAAGATGGCCAAGGAGCACGATATCAAATTCGTCAATCTGTGGTTCACGGACATACTCGGTTTTTTGAAGAGCTTTTCCATTACCATCTCGGAGCTTGAACACGCTATGGAGGACGGCATGGGCTTCGACGGGTCATCCATCGAAGGTTACGCCCGCATCGACGAGAGCGACATGATAGCCCTCCCCGACCCCGACACCTTCCAGTTGCTTCCCTGGAGGCCCAAGGAACAGGCGGTCGGCCGCATGTTCTGCGATATACACAGGCCCGGCGGCCAGCCTTTTGATGGCGACCCCCGCTATATTCTCAAGCAGAATTTGAAGCGTGCCGCTGACCTCGGTTATACATTCTATGTGGGTCCCGAGCTCGAGTTTTTCTATTTTAAGGATAACAAGGGCACGGAGACACTCGATTCCGGCGGATACTTTGACCTGGTACCCCTGGATATGGCCGTCGACCTCCGCCGGCAAACAGTTCTTGCCCTCGAGGAAATGGGCATCGGCATTGAATACTCCCACCACGAGGTAGCTCCCAGCCAGCACGAGATAGATATGCGCTATACCGATGCCCTCACCATGGCGGATAACGTGATGACCTACAGGCTGGTAGTAAAACAGGTTGCCATGGAAAATGGCGTTTACGCTACTTTTATGCCCAAGCCAATTTTCGGCGAAAACGGCAGCGGCATGCATGTTCACCAATCCTTGTTTAAAGGCGAGAGGAATGCCTTCTTTGATAAAAACGACCCTTTCCACCTGTCGAAAATAGCCAGGAGCTATATAGCGGGACTGCTCAAGCACGCCCCGGACATAACCTCCGTCACCAGTCAGTGGATCAACTCTTACAAACGACTGGTGCCGGGCTATGAAGCCCCCGTTTACCTGTCCTGGGCCAGGCGCAACCGCGCTGACCTGGTCAGGGTGCCCGAATACCAGCCGGGACGCGAAACAGCCACGCGCATTGAATACAGGTCGCCGGACCCCGCCTGCAATCCCTATCTTGTCTTCAGTGTTATGCTGGCCGCCGGCCTTGAAGGTATTGAAAAAGGCTATGAACCGCCCGCGCCGGTGGAGGAGAATGTTTACTTGATGACCGATGAGCAGAGAAAGAGGCGCGGCATCAAAACCCTGCCCGGCAGCCTGGATGATGCCGTAGCCCTTACCGAGAAAAGCGCCCTGGTGAAAAAAGCGCTGGGCGATCACGTTTTCAATGCATTTATCAAGAACAAGAAAGTGGAATGCAACCAGTACAGGATACAGGTCACCGAATACGAAATTAAGAAATATTTGCCCATTCTGTAGTACAATCATTAGCAGGAAATCTAATTATTTGCGCCACCTGTTTGACCAGGTGGCGCAAATAAATTTACGTAGCTTAATTATCGGCTGCACAGTTATAATGAGTGACTTCACATGCTAATCGGGATATTGGCACTGCAGGGCGCCTTCATCGAACACATTGTGATGTTCGATCGGATCGGGGTAAAGGCGGCTGAAATACGCCTGCCCTCTCAACTTGAGCATGTCAACGGGCTGGTTATTCCCGGCGGGGAAAGCACCACTATGCTGAAGTTGATGCGTAACTTCGCTTTAATCGAACCCATTATGAAGCTGGCTGAAAAACAGGCGCCTGTCTGGGGCACCTGCGCCGGTATGATATGCCTGGCCAGGCATGCGCTTAATCCGGATTCAACAGCGATGGAAACGCTGGGGCTGATGGATATCACGGTTAAGCGTAATGCCTTCGGCAGACAGGTAGACAGCTTTGAAACAAAGCTGCAGATTAAGCCGCTGCAGGACGGCCCTTTCCCCGGCGTCTTCATACGCGCCCCCTGCATTGAGAAGGCCGGCAGAGGCGTTAACGTGCTGGCTAAGCTTCCCGATGGGGAAATCGTCGCCGCCAGGCAGGGCAACCTGCTGGCAACTTCATTCCATCCTGAACTTAGCGGTGATCCCCGCCTGCACAGGTATTTCGCAGCTATGGTTAAACGCTAAGCCTTTTCAAAAATCCTATTTTACCAGTGCGGGTACAGGCTGGCTGGATAATATCTTGTTGAGGTAATCCTCAGCCCATTTCAGCAGTTCCTCATCCTTTAATTCCAGGGGGTAATCCGGCGTAAGGCCTGTCCCGCTGATCAAAGTGCCGTTCGGTGTATAGTAATGGGCCGTCGTTATTTTGATGGCTGAGCCATCTGCGAGTTTGACGATGTTCTGCACGCTGGCTTTGCCAAAGCTCTTGGACCCGGCCAGCTTGGCCCTTTCGTTATCCTGCAGGGCGCCGGCAACTATTTCACTGGCACTGGCGCTGCCGCCATTAATCAGTACGATAACCGGTATATCCCTGGCGCCGCCGCCCGGCTTCACTTTCTGTACCGTTTCCATGCCGTCTTTATCAACGATTTTAACTACCACGCCGCGCAGTAAAAATTGGCTGGCAACGTCGACTGCCTCACTGAGAATTCCACCCGGGTTGTCACGCAGGTCAAGGATAATGCCCTTCGCGCCTTTATCATAAGCATCCTTCAGTGCCTTCTTGAAGTCGCTGGTTGTTGGCAGTATAAACTGCTGTATCCTGATGTGAGCTATCTGCCCCCTCATTTCAGATTTAACCGAATCTACCTTGATCTCGCTGCGGACCAGGCTCACTTCGAAGGGCTCCTTTTCCCCCTCTCTGTACAGGGAGAGCAAAACCTTGGTGCCTGCCGGGCCACGTATCTTCTGAGATGCCTCATCGGTATTCAATTGAGCGGTTGATGTGCCGTCTATCTTCAGTATCATATCGCCTGATTTTATTCCGGCCTTTTCAGCCGGCGAACCTGGCATAGGCGCTATTATTACAATTTGCTTATCCTTCTTCCCGATGTAGGCGCCGATGCCCTGGTACTGGCCGGTAAGTTCAATCATGGTGGATTGGTAAGATTGCGGTGAATAATACTCCGTGTAGGGGTCACCCACCGCCTCAACCATGCCCCTGATGGCGCCCTGCGCCATCTTTACCGGGTCAAGCTTGGTTTTATCCACATAGGTTTCCTGTATCTTTTGCCAGGCCTCGCTGAGTTCCATGAACTGAGCCGGTAAATCCTGCAGTGTTTTATTATCGGCATCACTGGGTAAAAACTTGCTTTCACACCCCGTCATGGGTATGCTCATTAACAGTACTGCTATGACCAGCACTATATTCAAGACTGTGTTCTTTTTCATGCTCATTTAATCAACTCCGATGGGGAATCTACCCTTTTAATAACATCATCTTTTTTATAAATATTAATCCCTTGCCATTTATGTCAAATACTCGTACCAAGCAGGCCTATAAGCCGATTTCTGTGCCTCCGCTTTAACGGAGCGGTGATCATCCATCTATCTGCAATGTTGCCATTGCAATCATGCGACCAACCCGGGGTCGGCCCAGGCTTGCCATATCCCCCTATTAGGTCTTGCTCCGGGTGGGGTTTACACGGCCGGCCGGTCACCCGGCCGCCGGTGAGCTCTTACCTCACCATTTCACCCTTACCCCTCTTGCGAAGGGCGGTATGTTTCTGTTGCACTCTCCGTAGGGTCACCCCTCCTGGGCGTTACCCAGCACCCTGCCTGGCGGAGTTCGGACTTTCCTCTACG
The DNA here is from genome assembly GCA_903929005.1 of uncultured Dehalococcoidia bacterium. GTDB lineage: Bacteria > Chloroflexota > Dehalococcoidia > GIF9 > UBA5629 > CAIMUM01. The sequence goes on from CAIYTC010000203.1 coordinate 20,919, forward strand.
ATTTTCTAAACCGCAGCGATCACCCGGCCTGCTTGGCTGAATTACTTTACAACTTGTCTGCTGACAGGTCAAATATGTTAGCTGAGGTACATTATGCGGCCACAGTTGTCGCACAGGACGATGGCATTGCCGCGCACACGCTGCAGTTCGCTTATCGACAAGGTCACCCTGCAGCCAAGGCACCTGCCCTGTTCTACTTTGACAACAGCTATGCCTTTCCTGCCCCTGATGCCCTCATAGGCAGCCAGTGTATCTTTATCAAGTGCGCTCAGGATCTCCTTGTGTTTAGTATCAAGCCCGGTTAACTCGGCTTTGATAGCCTGCGACTGCACCTGTAGTTCTGCCTTCTCCTTGTCCCAGGCGCTTGCCGCAGCTGTATAAATTTCCTGCAGTTTCTTAATGCCCTGCTTATATGCCTCGATATTCTCCATCATTTCCAGTAGCGTATCATCCTTTTTGGAAAGAGTTGCCTTAAACATCCCAGCTTCCTGTTCAAAACTTAGCAGTTCCTTGGGATTTTTTATCTTCCCGCCGTAAAGCTTTTCGTTAATCCGCGTGATATTTGTCCTGAGCGCTTCGGCTTCGGCATCCAGGTCCTTATACTGTTTCTCCAGCTCGCTACAGCTGTTTTCCGCCGAGGCTAAGCTAACTTGGGCCTGCTCAACGGCTGTGTTGTGATTAAGACGCAGATCCATATCTTCGAGTTGTTTATGCTGTGACTGAATTAAAAGATCAACCTGCTGCAGTTCAAAAGCACGTTTGGCAAGGCTCATTTCACGGCATCCTACGTCAGGTCGATTTATATGTCAAAGCCATAGCCTTAGTGAGGATAATCCAGCAATACCACCTGCGTGCTGGCAGGGATATTGGTGCGCGTGACCACCAGCTTGGGCTGCGTGGCAAGTTCTTTAATGCCCAGCTCCTTAAGAAATCTTTCAGCGAATTCCAGCTCGGCCTTTTCATCGGCCGTCTTATAATGCATGGGGACCACGAAGCCGGGATTCAAATTCCTCACCAGGTCAGCAGCCGCCGATGCCCCAATGGTAGAATGCCCGCCCACCGGCACGAATAGAACATTGATGTTTCCCAGTTCACCGGTAACCTCAGGCGAGAGGCTGTGCCCGAGATCGCCGACATGGCAGAGTGTCACGCCTTCCATCTCAATTACATATACAGTGTTTTTACCCGACTTTTTGCCCTTCTCATCGTCATGAAAAGAAGGGGTACCCGTTATATAAGTGTCCTTTATCTCGTATTCACCGGGCCCCTTGATTGCCCGGTAACCTTCCTGCAGGGTATCCAGGAATGCATGCCCCGGGTGGGCATGGCTGATGGTGACAATGTCCGCCTGCACTTTCCCTATCGCATAGCCGGTTGAATCCGCGCAGGGGTCGGTTAAAACTACTGCTTCTTTGCCTTTAATGCGGAAACATGAATGTCCAAACCAGGTAATTTCCATTTTGATGTCCTCACTATTTGCCGGTTATTCCAGCCGGGGTTCTAATTGTAACAACACGGTTAGAAAACATCAAAAGGCCAGGCGCATTTAGCTTTATGCTATAATCCCAGCCGTGAATATACTGGCCGTGGAAACGTCCTGCGATGAAACCGCGGTAGCCATCGTAAAGGATGGCAGCACGATCGTTTCCAACCTGATCGCCTCCCAGGTGGAGATCCACGCTAAGTACGGCGGGATCGTACCGGAGGTGGCCTCGCGGCAGCACCTGCTGACCATGGTTCCGGTGGCTGAACGAGCACTCAAAGACGCCGGTGTCGGCCTTGAGCAAATTGATGCTATAGCGGTTACCCATGGCCCCGGGTTAGCCGGGTCGCTTATCGTGGGTGTTAATTTTGCCGGGGCACTGGCTATGGCCCATAATTTGCCGATAATCGGCATAAATCACCTGGAAGGGCATATCTACGCCAATTGGCTGTCCGGGGCCACACCGCAGCTGCCCTGCCTTTGCCTGATCGTTTCCGGCGGCCACAGCGACCTTATCCTGATGGAAGGCCACGGCAGCTTCCGTAAACTGGGCGGCACGCGGGACGACGCCGCCGGAGAGGCTTTCGATAAAGGCGCGCGTATACTCGGATTGCCCTACCCGGGAGGACCCGCCATCCAGGCTGCCGCCCTGGGAGTGACCACCTCGTTATCGTTACCCCGCGCCTGGCTGAAAGAGTGCGATGACTTCAGCTTCAGCGGCGTTAAGACCGCGCTCTTGCATATGAGGGAAGAGAAGCACGACCCCTCTGAATCCTGGATCTGCCAGGCTGCAGCCGCTTACCAGGAGGCAATTGTTGATGTACTGGTTACCAAGACCATCCAGGCAGCCGGCAGGCTGGCTGTAAAACAGATCCTGCTGGCCGGCGGCGTTGCCGCCAACAGCGCCCTGCGCGACCGCTTCATGGCCGATTCACCGCTTCCCGTGCTTATCCCCCCTCCCCTGCTCTGCACCGACAACGCCGCCATGATCGCTTCCTGTGCATTTTTTCATTTGAGCAACGGCAACCCTGACGGCAGCGAGCTCGATGTTATACCCGGGCTGGCTTTCGGCTGATAAAAACCGGGCAGCACTCACAATCTTTTACACGGCAGTATCGATGATATAAGCGAATCAGTCCCTGCTGCAGACAGCCGCTTGATTTTCCGTCCCGCCGGCCCAATAAAACAACCGACATATACCGTGTTAACTCATTGGATGGCAAAGGCGGATAATGCAGGTACGTATTCTGTACAGTGTTTTCCAGCCGGGTATCTTTATTATGCCTGGCCAGGGCGGTAAAAAAAGGCAATATCACGTTAATGGCTATCTCGCCTGCCCTGCCCCTGCCGATCAGAACATCAGGCGCCTTTCCCATCGTCGTTGCGGGCAATTTTTCCATCGTCATTGCGAGCCCGGAGGGCGCGGCAATCTGTCCTCGCCGTATAGATTGCTTCGTCACCTGCGGGCTCCTCGCAATGACGTTTTTATGGGCGCAGTGCCCCGGGATTGCTTCGTCGCTGCTCTCCTCGCAACATTTGGGGGGATTCTCCTCATAACAGCCCACGTTTACCTGCAGGCCAGCCGTCAGTTTTTTCGCTGCCCCGGCCTGGACGCTGCCGGCAAGGCGCTTCAGGCCCTGCAGCAGGCCGCTTTCCTCGTATCTCTGTAGCAGGTAACTCAAAGCCGCTATGCGCCTCACCGGGTTATTAACCGGCCTCACAAAGGTTAAACTCCAGTCTGAGGCCTTGCCCGGCAGTATATCATCAGACAACCTGCTCCACGCACCTTCCAGTTCCTCCGCATCACCGGCACAGCATTGACCGTTAATCATCTCCCTTTGAGAGGGCAGCAACCCGGCAGCCCCCAATAAAACAGCCTGCTTGCTGAGCAGGCTGCTGCCGGCCAGTTGAAAAATCGCCGCTAACGGCAACCTGTCGGCCAATGCTTCAAACGGCGCCTTGTTCCTGGCATAGCCGAGCGCGCGGCAAATGCCTTTATATAGCACCTGCCCGGCCTCAGCGGTTTTCAACGACTCCGCAAATCTAACCGCCCTCTCATCAAACCTGCGCAAACCCTCGATCAGCAGGATTGTATCTATTCCCTGGCTTGGCCCGTTACTGTGGACGCATGGCCGGATTCCGCAGGATTCCCAACGGCGCAGCTTAGCGCCGTATATATTTAGTATATACCGGCTCAGTATTACGGTAGGCAGGATGCGGCCGTCCTGCAACTTGACCGGCAAACCGCCCTTCTGCCACATCGCCACGTGCAATACCACACCGTTACAGGCAGCGTCTTTATGGTGCCCGTGTTTAACCCACAGGTCCGAGGTCACGTGCACTTCGATATCGCCAATTATTTTTTGCCTGTTTACCCGGATAACTGCGTCCTGGAAATCGCAACCCGGATTTGTGCCGGGCCTACCCGGGCAAATAACCTCAATGCAGTTACCGAGGTCATCTGTGAGATTAGCCAGCCTGCCGGACATCCACAACCCGGCCACATTTTTCTCGCTTATCTTACTCATTTTTTCACACGTTATCGTGTAAGCCCGGGTAAAAAAATAACCCGTCTATCTTCCCCCGGCAGTGTATTTAAACCCGCCCCGGTCGGCTATTATCGAAAGCAGCCTGGCCGAAGCGCCCCTTGGTTCATAGCGGCCCAGTTCCCACTCGCTGACCGTTTGCTGGCGAATCCCCATCTGCCCGGCCATTACCGCCTGGGACATATCCAGGTGCTCCCGCAGCGCTTTTATCTTCCCTGCGTCCCAGTTTCTTTCCCTGGCAACTTTCCCCATCGCTTATTATTTTACACGCTACCGTGTAGCAAATCAATTCGAACTCACAGTTGCCCTGGGTAGATTAGGCGGATTGAAAGGCGGCAAGGTAAGGACAGAAAAATTAACGGCAGAACAAAGAAAAGAGATAGCTAAAAGGGCTGCTATGGATCGTTGGAAATCAACATGGATTAGGCAATCCTCTTTAATGTGATAAGGCAATTCCGCCCATCAAATTTAACACTAAAGAGTGAAAAGAAATCTACCCTACCCAAAAGAAATGGCGTCCTGTCAGACACGGTGAACAGGCATCTTATTACAAATTCCTCGTTCTGAATTTTTAGTGTCATGTTTCCAGTATAAGCAGATATTGGCCTTCCCGAAATACCTGATACTGTTGCATTCGGAGTAGCCGGCAATGTGAATCCAGTTAAATGAGCCATAGCACGGGGGACCATCGTGCAATCTGCCCCAGAATCCAAAATAAATTCGAAGGGCTGGAAAGTACCATCAGATAGCTTAACTGCTACTTCCAGCCCTGGGAAAAATAATTGGCCGAAATGTGGGTCAACTATTGATGGACACGGGATTCTAATAGACGGCAATCATGCCCTCTGGAACATTGTGTTTTATAATGAGGCTTTGGTGACCCATTCGTTCTTTGACCAGCGATTTTTCTAATAAAACACCAAGGTCTTTTGCAAAAGCGATTTCCTTACCTTCGTAGTACGCCACGAAACCAATCCCATGCGCTATTTTCATGGACTTTCTGTCTTGTATCCTCCCCTTCCTCTCTTTAACCGCCATTTTAAATTTCCTCCGAGTTTTTCTGTCGAAACAAAGAGCGTAAATATTAATACTCTAATTGTCAATTTCTCTGATAGCTCTTAGCTTAAGCAGTTGTAATATTTTTGTCAATATTAAATTAATATACCCGCTCAATGTTAGACATCGTTTCCCGTGGGTGGCACAATAACAGGGAACGGAAGGATACCTGAGACATGCCCATCTATGAATACCAGCCAATAAAATCAGGCTGCAGCTACTGCGGCCAGGGTTTCGATGTCCTGCAAAAAATATCGGATCAACCTCTGCAGAGTTGCCCTAAATGCGGCGGGGAGGTCAGGCGGGCAATCTCAAGGTTTTCCGCCTGCGTAACGGAACCTGCCCCGGAAGCCGCCTCGCTCGACACTAAGTTAAACGATTACGAAGCCGAGGGGAAGTGGAGCCACGCCGCCGAACTGGCCGATAAGGCCGGCTGGCAGGAAAGGGCTATGGACAACTATAAAAAAGCCGGCTATAACTTCTGATTCCCCACCCAATTACATACATTTATTAGCAGTCACCTCTTTACAGTGATAATTTTTTGTGCTAATATATTTAGCAGTCTTGAAAAGAGATTGCTAATTTTTATAGGAGGTAAGAATGGCTGTAAAAATTCAACCTTTGGGTGACAGGGTATTGGTAAAACCTCTCGAAAAAGAGGAAAAAACGAAGGGTGGCATCTTCATACCTGATACTGCAAAGGAAAAACCACAGGATGGTAAGGTGCTGGCGGTAGGCCCCGGCAAGATGTCCGATGAAGGCAAAAGGCTGCCCATGGACGTGGCCGTCGGAGATATCGTCATCTTCGCCAAGTATGGCGGCACCGAGATCAAGGAAAATGACCAGGAACTGATCATCCTCAGGGAAGCCGACATCCTGGCCAAAAAGAAGTAACCGGGTATCCAGCAAGAAATGA
>CAIYTC010000204.1 GCA_903929005.1 uncultured Dehalococcoidia bacterium
ATCGCGCACTACGCGCATGCATTCCAGTCCGGTGAAATCCTTGGCGCAATGGCAGCGGGGCACTGCTTCGCCTGCGAGCGCCACTTCGTGATAGGACCCGTCGGGATTCTTGTCCCAGTTGACCCCCAGCGATTCCAGCCATGCGATGGCGTCCGGGGCATCTTTGACCAGGGCCTCGACCAGCTTAGTGTTGTTGGTGAAGCGGGCTCCGCCCATTGTGTCCAGATAGTGAAGTGAAGGTGAATCCTCGGGCTTGTCCGCCGCCTGCGTCCCGCCCTGCGCGCCGACGGTATTGGCATCGCCCAGGCGCAGCTTCGTCGCTATGAGCACGTTGGCACCGTTTTCCTGGGCTATAAGCGCCGCCGCCCCTCCGGAGCCTCCGGCACCCAGAACAAGGATATCGACATCGAAGTCGCATTTCTCCAGGTCTATCTTATCCGGGTCGATGCGGCTGTTTCCTTCAAGCAAATCGGCTAGTTCGTTGGGTGTGCGCGAGTCCTTATTCGGCCCGACCAGCAGTTCACGCATGCCTGATTTGATGAAGTCGGGGTGAAAGCTGTTGAGCACAGGCTGCCTGTCCTGAACAGGGATGCGCTGCATTTCCTCATGCAACCGCTGCTCCCGTGTAGCTGCTACTTTATTTACGCTTTCCTGCATATCAGATGGATAGGGCATAGAGTCTACCCCTTTCTAAGTTCTATGATAGTTGTTAATCGTCTAATATCTTGCGCTCGTTGTAACGCTTGGTCATCTCTTCCTTGCTGAGGCCTTGCATTTCATGTATTTCGGTGTCGTACTTACCGGCTTTTATCTCCGCGATTCTTTTCTTGGTGTGCTCTGGTATGGTAGTGAGATGGCGAGCGTACAGGCGGCGGGCCAGCAGTGCGATATTGTACGGTACCAGTCCCTGCGCACATCTGGCGGCACACAGCCCGCACATCAGGCAATCGAATGATTTTTCGGATACCTCCTTCAGGTTCCCCCTGATGGCGGCGGACATGTATCCGATAACATCAATGTCCTGGGGACAGGCCTTTGTGCACGTGTTGCAGCCGAAGCACTTAATAAAATCAGGATAGATCTTAAGCAACTGCTCGCCCGTAGGCTCCATCTTCTCTATATCATAGCTTGGTTTGCTGGCGGGGAAGAATGGAATTTGTGTTAAGCACATATCAGGCTCGATGAGCTTTTGACAGGCGAGGGCAAACCTCAGGGCGGGATCTCCCTTGAAGTTGTAGACGGTGCCGCATGCGCCGCAGAACGCAGCCCGGCAGCCTACGCCGCGGATCATTCTATATCCGCAGTACTCCATCGCTGTTAATATGGTCAAGCCTTCAGGAACCTTGTATCGCTTGCCCATGAGGTAGATATCGATCATTTTAGTAGTTGTTTTCGTTTCACTCTGACTCAAAGCACGGCCTCCTTATGGCGTGCGCTGTGGCACTGGATGTTTACTGCTACCGGCAGGCTGGCGATATGGGATGGTTGAGTCTCGATGTGTACTGCCAGCGATGTGAATCTACCGCCTACGCCACCGGGTCCGACCCCGGTCGCGTTGATTCTCTTCAGTAGCTCACTTTCCAGTTCAGCGATTTCTTTATCTGGTGATGGCTCTCCAACCTTGCGCAGCAGTGATTTTTTGGCTAAATACATGGCCTTCTCTGCGCTTCCGCCGATAC
>CAIYTC010000205.1 GCA_903929005.1 uncultured Dehalococcoidia bacterium
CCCAGGCCGCTGCCGCCGGTTGACCTCGACCTGGATTTGTCCACACGGTGGAAGCGCTCGAAGATAGTGTTCACCTCTTCAGAGGGTATGCCCTCCCCCGTATCGGATACGCTGACTTCGACGCAGTCAGAACTCAAACCGGCTGAAACATTTATCGTGCCGCCGGCGGCTGTGTGGGCCAGGGCGTTCTCCAGCAGGTTTAGCAACACCTGCCTGATACGCAGGAAGTCGATATTTACCTGAGGAAGGTTCGGGGGCACATCGGAAGATAGCTGCAATCCCTTTTCGGCGGCCTTGGCCTGTACGGCATTGATTGACTGCAGGATAAGATCAGCCACTTCTTCCGGCTGGCAATAGAGCTTCAATTCACCGGCCTCAGCCAGGCTGAGCTCCTGCAGGTCGTTGACCAGCCGCGATAACAGTATAGTTTCATCATAGATAGAGGAAATAGTCGTGGTATCAGGCTTCATGAGGCCATCCTTTATAGCTTCGAGGTAACCCCTGACGTTGGTGAGGGGGCTCCTAAGCTCATGGGCGATATCGGATACCATGTGCTTGCGCAACTGCTCATCACGCTGCAGGTTGCCGGCCATCGAGTTGAAGGTGGAAGCCAGTTCGCCGATCTCGCTTTTGTCCTTGATATCAACGCGCTGCGAGAAATCCCCCTTTCCCAGCCGTTGGGCCGCCCTCCTCAATTCTTTGACCGGCGACAGTATGCGGCGGGACAGGAAGAGTGTGACCAGGAAGGCGACGACCACGGCCAGGCATGCGCCAATTAAGAAATAGTTGCCCAATTGCCTGTACATTATCTGCAGCGCCTCCAACCCGGTTTCAGACTGTGTTAAAGGCAGGATAAACAGGAACCCTATGGTTGGCACTTCCCCGGATATGGCCGGAGCCGGTTCAACCGGTTTGGTGGGGGCCGTTGTGTTTGGCCCGAATGATATAAGGGGCGCAGGTTCGACCGGAGGCGTACCGCCCGGCTCAGGCGATAGTGAATCTCGGCGTTCGTGTGAAGGAGTCAGCGTCCTGCTGCTAAAACTCTCAAGGTTTAATTGGATATCAGGTGTTTCCGCTGTTGAGTCCGCGATTATTTTGCCATCGGCATCGGCCAGTATGACCCTGTGGCGGAACTGTTCGCCGACTTGCTGCACCAGCGGCTGTACACCCTCCCAGCTGCCGTGGGCCAGGTAGTAGTCCGTAACAACAAATTGAATGCGGTTGCCGACCATGCGTTCCACGCGTTCACCGAATTGCTGTATCTGCCCGGTGGCGGCCTGCCACATCATGAAGAACACGGTGCCGATGGTGAGTAGGATGACCAGTGTAAAGGCAACTAAAAGGCGGAACTGCAGGCTGTAGCGCATATTATTCCTCAGACAGCTTGTAGCCCGCCCCGTAAATGGTCTTGATATACCTGGGACGCCTGGGGTCAGGCTCGATTTTGCGGCGCAGGTTAAAGATGTGCACATCGATGGCGCGGTCGAAGCTCTCAAAATCGTAGCCGAAGGCTTTATTGATAAGGTCAGCGCGGTCAAATACCCTGCCCGGCTCCCTCATGAACGCGGTCAGCAGCTTGAATTCGACCGTGGTCAGATGCAGAGGCTTACCTTTGAGCGAGGCCTCTCGTTTGGGGATACTGATGAACAGGTCGAGGTGCCTCATCTCGGCAGGGCCGCGCTCGGTGGGCATGCGCCTTAAAATGGCGCGCACCCTGGCCGCCAGTTCACCCGGACTGAAAGGCTTGGTGACATAATCGTCCGCCCCGGTATCCAGGCCGGTCAGCTTGTCCTCGTCGCGCGTACGCGCCGTGAGCATGATGATGGGCACTTCGGACTCAGAGCGCAGGGTTCGGCAGATAGTCACGCCGTCCATGCCGGGCAGCATGACATCCAGCACCACCAGGTTGGGCTGGTTCTCCCGGAAGCTTTTCAAGGCAGAGGGGCCGTCATAAGCGGTTATGACAGAGTGTCCGTCCCTTTCTAAATACAGCTTGACCAGCTCCACCGTCTTAACATCGTCATCCACGACGAGGATCTTTTTATTAGGCATGCTTAAATTAACCTTAACATACTATTAATAATTATGAAAAGTAACAGAAGATTATTAAGAGATTATTAAGCACAGGATTAATAATCCTCTAATGATGTTTATCCATTTAGAATTACTTAACCGTCTTGACATATATGCAGCTATGTAGGAGAATAGCTGCAATAATCTGCATATTTTGTGGTTTGTAAGGATGTGGCGCCGGACAGTATTTGATAATATTAGGTACAGTTAAGGGGAAGGCCCCGGGGATATCAGGAAAATCACGGCGACTAAATTAAGGGAGGTAGAGCAATGAGAAGTCTGAATCGGGCAAGGATCAACGGGTTCAAAGGCATTTTCAGGTTGTGCTTGTGTCTGGCAGTGGTTGGGATCATCATTTTGGGGGCAGCGGGGCATGCTGCCGCGGCATCTGCCACGGGAAGCCCACCGAGCATCAGTAATTTCTCGGCCAAAACTCCTTTGAAGGCCGGTGATCACACATACTATCACTATGGGGTGAGAAATGCCACGGAAATAAAGGTGATGGAGGGAGATGGGGTGGTCATCTGGGCGTATCACGGCCCTGCTTTACCCATCTGCGACGGGTACATCCCGGGGATGTCGACCTATCAAATATTGACGGGCGGCAAAACTACTTTCAAAGCCGTTCTGAAAGCAAAAAACGCGTTCGGTGAAGTGGAGAAAACGATGGAGATATCGGTTGAGACCAATCCCAGCGTGCTATCGTTGGATACCAAACCTCAGCAAAGGCCTGTTTCCCTGATCCCGCCGGTGTCTGATAATGGGACCGGTAAAAAAAATAGGTGGGGGCCCCAGGCTTCCGCGCCAGGTACTTCAACTCCATCGGCTACATCAACGGTGTCTAACTGGCCCCCTCAGTTTGCCAAATGCCCCAGCGGCTGCAACTACTGTCTGAAACCAGATGAGGCAGCAGGCCGCGGGCTCACCCAGAAATGTTTAGAACAGCCCTGTTACTACTCGCCTGACAAGCAGCAAAACTGGTATTGCTACGGCGAGCCGGACTCAACAGGCTGGTGCTGCGTGGACGGCAATGTTTATCCGGCTACCAGAGATAAGGCTGCCCAGGCGGGAGCCACCTGGTACGCCACCGAGGCGGAGGCAGCTAAAGCCTGCCAGCAAGTGGTAGGCGGTTGCTGCAGGAACGGCGTGGTCACCCCGTCCACCCAGGCCCAGTGCACACAGTCCTTAACCGCGGCCGGAGGCGTCTGGTACGCTAACGAGGCGGAGGCAACCAGGGCCTGCGGGGTGCCGCTAACGTGCTGGTGTTGCATAAACGGAAGGTACGGCCAGACTACCGTGGATGCTTGTGCTAAGACGTATGGCACATGTTACGCCACCCAGGCCCAGGCCAGCGAACGTTGCCAGCCAACGCCACTGGTGGGTGGTTGCTGCAGGAACGGCGTGGTCACCCCGTCCACCCAGGCCCAGTGCACACAGTCCTTAACCGCGGCCGGAGGCGTCTGGTACGCCACCCAGGCCCAGGCCAGCGAACGTTGCCAGCCAACGCCACTGGTTGGCGGGTGCTGCACGGCCAGGGGGGCCACCGAAGCAACACAGTCCCAGTGTTCCCAGATGGGAGGCAAGTGGACTACCACCCTGGCCGAGGCGCAGCGAGCCTGCGCGCCGCTTCCGACAACGTACTATTGCTGCGACGGCAAAGGCGGGGTTTACCAGTCCAGGACACCCGGCACCGGCTGTTACTCCACCCAGGCCGAGGCAACCAGAGCCTGCGCGCCGCTTCCGACAACGTACTATTGCTGCGACGGCAAAGGCGGGGTTTACCAGTCCAGGACGCCCGGCGCCGGCTGTTACACCACCCCGGCCGAGGCAACCAGAGCCTGCACCATCGTCAGGCCCCCCATCACCCCCATCACCCCCATCACTCCCATCACTCCCATCATCCCACCCATACGCAGTCCCCTCAAATAACGGTTTCTATTTAGCAAGGTAAGGGGAAAATGAATGCTTTCAGTAAGAGTAAATACGGAGGAAGTGAAATGAGGACATCGAATTTTGGTGAGAGGCGGCGTGTTGCGGGCTTTTTCAGGCTGTGCATGGGCATCATAGTTTCACTGACATTAGCTATGGGAGGGATGTCGCTGAACACCCAGCCTGTACAGGCTGCTCCTTTTGACATACTTCCTATAGCTTATAATGATAACGTAACAGAATGCGTGCCTTTTTTATTTGATCCCCCGTTTACCACTAATACGCCCAGTTGTGCTCCAGGGCCGGCGTATGCTGTTTTCTTTTGGTGGGCTGGGCCGAAGCCGTTATGGGTATCTGTAGATAATATCACCGGGGTAATTTCAGGTTGCGTTCCTGCGGGAACGCCCGCCGGGCCATTGCCCGCCTTTCAGGTTGGGGCCACTGAGCTTTATATTGACAATATATCTTGTGCGTGCTGCGGCCCTATTGGCTATCCGTCGGTGAGTACTTGTAATGTCATTCTCACTGTCATAGCCAATGTCCCGATCCCCCTGACCATCACTCCAACGCCTTTCCTGGTGGCATGGGAAAACATGCCGTACGCCATAACGCTGGCCGCCACCGGTTGCTCGGGAAATTATACCTGGAGTGCGACCGGGTTGCCAATGGGACTGAACTTGGACGCCGGCACAGGGGTCATCTCCGGCATCCCCGCCCCGGGCACCTGCGGTGGCCCTTATACCGTGACGGTTACCTGTACCGACGCAGTTATGTGCGCCTCGGCAGGCTGCTGCCCGCCTGCCACCGCCCCGTTATACCTTTACATCGATTGCTGGGCCAATTACTATGGCATGGTCACCACATACTCCACCACCGCTTGCGATTTCACCGTTAATATCGGCCCCGGCCTTGCCTATGGCACGACAAACGTGGTAATCGATGGCAACCCCGAGGCCACCCTTGCCGGGAACGGATCGAAGATCTTTACATCGGTGCCGTGCGAGAGCCATTTGGTGATCGTCGATCAAACCGTACAGGGGCCCGACCCCAAAACCAGGTATGGATGCATCGGGTCAAATCAGAAATGGGTGTCCGATGTCGACAGCGTCGCCTATTTCGATTATGCTCCTGACATGTGGATAGATACGGGCAGCGATCCTGCCGGAATTACACAGCCGCCGGGCGCCGGCTTTTATGCTGCGGGCGCCGGTTTCAGCAGCAGCGCGCCCAGCCCTGTTCAATCCGTTAGCCAGGCAGGCACAAGATACCTTTTCAAGGCATGGAGCCTGCCCGATGGCAGCACAAATCCCAACCGGGACCTGTGGTTCACCGTCACCTATGCAGGCAAAGCCACGGCCCTTTACGACACCTACTACCTGCTGCAACTGAAATCCGATTACCCGGCCATCGACGAGAGCCAATGGGCGGTGAAGGGCGGCACGGCCTCGTGGAGCCTGGCGTCGCAGCCGATTCCCATGCAGGGTTTCTGGGGTGCCCTTGGCGGAGTACTGCGGCCGATGAACGGCAGCGGCAGCCACCTTATGGATGGCCCGTATACCCAGGAAATCACGTGGAGTGACGACTATACAGTGCCGATAATAATAATAGTTATTACGTTGCTTATCATCGGTCTCGTGGCCTTTCTTATTCTCAGACGCAAGCGCACCGGCGTGTCCGCTGTCCCAGCGTCAACGGCGGCTCAGGCGACTGCCGTTTATCCCGAAGGCGCCCAGACAACGCCCGTTGTGCCTGCCACACCTGCCAAGAAGGTTTTACCCGAAGCTGAGCCAACGGAAAAACCAGGCTTCTGCAGTAAATGCGGCAGCCCCGTGGACAAGGACGCCGAGTTCTGCAAGAAATGCGGCAAGAAGCTGTAACAGGACGATGACGGGCGTACCTTCAGGTACGCCCCTGCAGTTAATTAATCGGCCAGCGGTGTCAGAGTCAAGAGCTTCCTGGTGATCTCAGGGTATTTGGCGATGAACTGGAGTTCGTCCTCGGTGAGCGGTGTCTGCGCCTCCACGTTGGCGTAGCGTACCAGTTCGAGTATCTTGCGGGCTTCACTGGCGTTGGCGAAGGATACCTCCATCTTGCCCATGATGTGGCTGAACCCTGAGATGCCTGTGTATTCGCCCGAACAGATCAGCCTGCCGGTTTCGACCAGCTCGGGCTCGCCCCTGCCCAGTTCTTCGAAGTTATAGAGCTCGTAGTTCTCGGGGTCTTTAAGTACGCCGTCGGCGTGGATGCCGGAGGCATGCGCGAAGGCGTTTTCACCCACACCAGGCTGGCTGATGGGTATGGGGACGCCGAAGGCCAGGCTGGCATACTTGGCTAATTTGTAGGCCTTGTTGAGCTTTACCGGCCTGCCCAGCCTGTATTTGTTGGCGAAGCCCCTGGATTTAAGCAGCGCCAGCACGCAGGACAACAAATCAGCATTGCCGGCCCGTTCCCCTATCCCGTTGAGCGTGGTATTGATATAGGCATCCTGCCCGGCGTCGATGGCTGCCTTGGCGCCGGCGATGGAATTGGCCACTGCCATGCCCAGGTCGCCGTGGCAATGTATCTCTACCGGCATTTCCGTAGCATCGGCTATCTTAGTTATGGCGTCATAGATACTGAAGGGGTCATCGTAGCCCAGAGTATCGCAGTAGCGGAACCTGTCGGCGCCGGCCGCCTTGGCCTCTTTGGCGAAATCGATAAGAAAGTCGACATCCGTCCGGGAGGCGTCTTCGGCATTTACACCCACCGCCCTGGCCCCCAGTGTAGCGGCCAGTTTTACCGCTTCCACCATATGCTCCAGGACGTCAACGCGTGATTTCCTGCCCTTGAATTTCCCCTGGATCATCTGCTCGGAAGTTGAGACGGAGAGGTTAAGGTACTCAATGCCGGGCACCATCTCGAAGGTCTTTTCCACATCCTCGGTGGTGGCCCTGATCCAGCCGCTGAGGCGGATGGGATGCAGGATACCCATGCCGGCCAGCTCAAGGTTGGCGCGCAGGTAGTTGGTCTCATGCGTGGTGGTGGGGAAGCCGAACTCCGACTGGAAGACGCCAAACTCGTTGAGGTACATATTGATCATGGTCTTCTGGAGCTTGGAGAGGCTCAGCCTGGCGGTCTGGACTCCGTCACGGTTGGTTACGTCTATAAAATATACCTTGCCCATCGTCCTTTCATACTGAAGCGGAAATCCTTTAATCAGCTATTATATCATCAGCCGTACGCTTAAGGTTAATATTGCCCCGTATGACGTTGGCACAGCATACAGAAAGCCCCCGCGCAACCAGGTCACGGCGGGGCCGGGTAATTAGGAAGGTTATTTAGCGGCGGCTGGCCAGCAGGATGATGAGGATGAGGATGACCATGGCAAAGCCGCCCATGATCATCCAGACAAAGGTCGGCACTCCGGGCGCCGGCGGAGGCGTAGGCCCGCTGCCGCCAGTCACGAATGAGCTGATAGAGCCGTTCACAGAGCGGCCTCCCCCGGTGGGGTTGAGCGCCACTGCGCGGTAATAATAAGTCCTGGCGGGCGCCAATCCGGTGATTACAGAGCTGTAGTAAGTGCTGGCATCGTTAAGCGTCTGCATCTCGGTGGAATTTCCCATATCGGCCGTGGCGCCGTATTCGAACCAGGCCTGGACGCTGATTGAGTTTCCCGTATCCTGCAGGAAGCCGCTAAGTATCGCGCTTGACGATGCGATGGCCGATGCAGGAGACGTGGCTACGGACAGGCCGGAATTGGAGACGGTGCTGAAAACATTACCGGCGCCATAAACTTGTAAATTGTCCGGAGTCTGCGCAACAGCCTGGTAGTAATAATCGGCGCCGGGGGTCAGGCCGGTTATCTGAAAAGATACAGTTCCCGGATAGGTAACCGTTGTGGGTGATGTGACATTGCCATATTGCGGTGTCTGGCCGAAGTTGAACATGACCTGCACAGACCGTACACTGCCCAGTGAATTCACATACGCGTTCAAAGTGGCGGCAGTGGCGCTGATGTTGCCGGCCGGGTTGGTGGATATGGATACGGGCGAAGCTGAAGTGGTCTGAAATGTGCTGTACTGACCGTAAATGTTCTGGCCGTTGGAGAAGGCCGCTGCCCGGTAATAATAGGTGAGGCCCGGCTGCAGCCTGCCGACGTTGTAGCTGAAATTGCCCGGTGTGCCCATAGTCTGCTGGGGTGTGGAATTGCCGAAAGTTGTATCGGCGCCGTATTCGAACCAGGCATTTACTGCGTTGCTCGATCCCATAGAGGTTAAAAACCCGTTAAAGGTGGCCGACTGAGCAGCAACGCTGCTGGCAACGCCGGTATTCACCTTTAAGCCTGGAGAATATGTAGTGGTGAATACACTGTCAAAGCCGTGAACGGTCATACCACCGGCCGCGGTGGGCACCGCCAGGGCGCGGAAATGGTAGGTGGCGCCCGGGTTAAGCCCCTGCAGGGTATAGTTGAAGGTACCCGGAGAATACATGGTCTGCAGGCTGGTGGTCTGGCCGTAGGCGGCCGTCGGCCCCCATTCGAACCAGGCCGAGGCATTGCGGTAGCTGCCCAGGGATTCCAAGTAACCTGCAAGGGTAGCAGATGTATTGGTGACGCCCATCTCAGCGCCGGTGCTCACGGCAATGACCGCCGCGCCGGAGGTGTTGAAACTTCCCGCGTTGCCGTAAACAGTGCTTACGCCCACAACTTCAGGCCTGGCCGCTGCCCGGAAATAATATGATGTGTTGGGTGAAAGTCCCGATACCTGGATGCTGAAGGGGCCGGGGCCGTAGATCACCTGTTGTTCCGTGTCGCTGCCATAACGGGTGGAGGTTCCCCATTGAAACGAAACGTTGATACTGTTATAGGGCCCCATGCCGGAAACATAGCCCCTGAGCATGGCGGAGTTGGAGGTTACATCGGAAGCTGAACTGGTGGAGACCGCGATGGGCGCCTGTGGAACAGCGTGCCGCGTAGTGAAGTCCACAAAAGCGCCTTCAGCCTTCTGCCCTCCCATCAAGTTGGTGGCAGCCATGGCGCGGAACTGGTAGGCGGTGCCCATCGATAACCCGGCAACATGCGCGCTGAAAACGCCGGGCGAGCTCATCACCTGCCGGCTGGTGGATTGACCGTTGGATATCTCGAACCAAACGCTCACCGTGCTGTATGGCCCCACTGATTCCAGGTAGCCATTAAGGGTGGCTGAAGATTCAGTGATACTGGTCGCGCCCTCAGTGGCTACAGCTATGGTACCTTCCGGCATGTCGCGGGTCTCATTTACCGGCCCCGGCATTTGAGCCAGGGCAGGTGCAACTGCCAGGGCAACCAGCATGAAAACGCAAATCAATCCAGCAAACCTGTGTAACATGTTCCCCTCCTGTGCGAAATAGCGCTTGCACCCTGAACAACTTTCGTGCCCGTATGCGCAGCGCCCTGTAATATTTTGCCTTGGGCAGGAATTAATTTCAAACTGGTTGCACGTTGGGCTCAATATTTCAGCATCGACATACCTGAGTGTCAATGGCTCTTGAGCACCATGATCGCGTGTAGCAATGTAAGGCCTTTAAAAAAATTTACTTGGCCGTTGGGTGGTGCTAAAATTCTCAGACAAGATTGGCAAGGATACACGGGATATTAATAATAAGTTGCGAAGGAATATGAATGAAGAATTTTTTTTTCAGTTATAAAAGCTCTGTTATATGCATAACGGCCTTGCTGCTGGCAGTAATGGTAATCCCGGCAGTGTCCTGCCAGTCTGGGCCGCAGGGCTATAGTAGCAATCCCGAGGCTATTGCACAGAATGAACTGGGCATTGAGATGTATAACGCGCATACCTATGATAAGGCGGTACTATACTTCGACCGTGCGCTGGAGAAGGACCCCTCCAACCCGGCGGTCTATTTCAACAAGGGCCAGGCGCTGGATGCCATGAAAAAATCCGATCAGGCCATTGAAGCTTACAATCAGGCTATTAAACTGGATCCAAATTTTGCCGATGCCTGGAACAATCAGGGGATGTCCCAGTACGATAAGGGGTTACCCGATAAGGCGTTGGAAAGCCTGGATAAGGCCATTTCTATTAACGGTAATGCAGCCGGTTACTGGGCAAATAAAGGGTTTATTTACTCGGAGCAGGAGAAATTCACGGAAACAATCTCATGTTACCAGAAGGCTGCCTCATTGGATTCAGGCAACCCGGAAACCTGGGACGGACTGGCTTATGCCCAGATGAAGAGCAAGCTCTATGAAGATGTCTTAAAATCAACCGACAAGTCCATCTCGCTTAATCCCACAGGCTCCTTAGCCTGGGGATATAAAGCTAAGGCGCTGCATGAGCTGAGAAGGTACGATGAGGCCATTGTGGCCTTTGACAGGGCACTGGCACTGGATGTAAACAACCCGGCTTTGTGGTACAGCAAGGGACTGACGCTGGAAACGCTCAAACGCGATGCTGAGGCAAAAAAGTGCTATGACAAGGCCAGGGCTCTGGGCTACCAGTTTTAATTTAGCATAACTCCGCCGGGCTTCACTCCCGCGCGCGTTATATAGAGGTTATATGAGCAACGATGGCGCTGCAGGGCAGCGCAATAACAATGAAAAATCCCGGCCTTCAGCCCTGCCCAACCACGAAGAAAACGGCAGCAGGAAGAAGCCCGAATTCGAGATCAGGGAAATGGGGGTCGACGATATTGCCGCCGTTTTCCACCTGGGGGAGCAGGTCTTCACCGCCGATAAGACGCCCACTCTGTACCGCACCTGGGATGAGTTCGAAGTCATCTCGATGTTCAATGAGGATACGGAGTACTGCCTGGTGGCGGAGACGGAGGGGCAGATCGTGGGCTTTGCCATGGGCAACGTGGTCACCAAGAAGAAGTCTGCCTGGAAATACGGCTATCTTGTCTGGCTGGTGGTAGCGCCGGAGTTTCAGAGGCTGGGCGTGGCCAGTCGGCTTTTTCACAAGTTTGAGGATAAAATGATCGAGGCCGGCGTGCGCATCTTTATGATAGATACGGAGGCCGATAACCTGCCGGCGCTGCATTTCTTCCGTGCCAGGGGTTTCGGCAGCCCCCAGCAGCATATTTACATGACCTATAACCCGGTTGCCACTGAACAGCAGAAGGAAAAGAAGCGCAGCCTTAAGGGGAAGAAAAGTGGCAGCAACCACAAGCGCGTCGGCTGAAATAAAGCCGGAGCGGTTAAAAAAGCTCCTGCAGGACCTGGTGGATATTTACAGTCCCTCAGGCAAGGAAGAAGAGGTGCTGCAATTCACCGAGGAATACCTGAAAGCGGCCGGACTGAACGTGAAAAGGCAGCCGGTGGACGAGAACCGCTACAACATCGTGGTGCTGCCCCCCAAAACCGACGAGGTTGACCTGTGCTTCGTGGGCCACCTGGACACGGTTACAGCGCACGACCTGGACGATTTTGGCTTCTACGAGGAGGATGGTAAGGCCTGCGGCCTGGGCACCTCGGATATGAAGGCGGGCTGCGCGGCCATGATCGAGGCCTTCACCGTGCTGGCCGAGAAGAAAGGCAAGTTCCCCTCCGTGGGCATGGCGCTGGTAGTGGGCGAGGAAGAGGAGAGTGATGGCGCCAAGACACTGGTGCGGGAGTACCGCTTTCCCTGGGCTGTGGTGGCCGAACCGACCAACCTGATACCCTGCCTGGGTCACTACGGCTACCTCGAAGTGCTGCTGCGCACGCGCGGCAAGAAGGCGCATTCGTCCATGCCGGAGCTGGGACAAAACGCTATCGAGAACATGCTCAAACTGCTACTGCAGGTGACCGGCTATACTACCACGGTCTCCAGCGGCCTGGTCTACAACATACGGCAGCTTTCGGGTTTCCCGGGCGGGTTTGTGGTACCGGATACCTGCGAGGCCTGGCTCGACCTGCACCTCCCTCCCGATTCGCGCATGGATGTGCTCAAGGCTGACCTGGAGCACCTGGTGGAAGATGCCGGCAAGGTCATCCCTGCGCTGGATGCCTATATCAGGTTCGAGAACACGCACCCGGGCTACCGCATCTCGCAGGAAAGGCCGCTGGTGCGCAGGCTGCGGGAGGTATGTAAAAACATGAAGATACCCTGGGAGGCACAGGATTTCCGCAGCCATTCGGACGGCAATGTATTGTGGGGGGCGGGGGTGGACCCCATCATCTTCGGACCCGGCCGGCTCGAGACGGCGCATACGCCGGAGGAGTCGGTCAACTTCAGCCAGGTGGTGCAGGCAGCGCAGCTCTACTTCAACTTCGCCCTGGCTATTTAATTGCGGCGGTGTGATAAAAGTCATTACCGGCGGGGGAAATGGCTGCTAATATGGCAGGCAACTGAAAATAATGCGAGGGAGGAATATCAGAATGTCCAAATCGGAAGACGGGCTTAAAGCAGCATTCGCGGGTGAATCGCAGGCCAACCGTACCTACCTGGCTTTTGCCGAGGCTGCCGACCAGGAAGGCTATGCGCAGGCAGCGAAGATGTTCCGTGCCGCTGCCGAAGCTGAAACAGTGCATGCACTGAACCACCTCAAGGCGCTTAAAGGAATTAAAGGCACTAAAGAAAACCTTCAGGAAGCCATCAACGGCGAGACCCACGAATACAGCAAAATGTACCCGGCCATGATCGGGGATGCCAAAGCGGAGGGCAATAACCAGGCGCTCAGGACTTTCCAATGGGCTAATGCCGTGGAGGAAGTGCACGCCAAATTATACCAGGGACTCTTGGACGGCCTGGGTAAAAACAAGGAAACCTACCCCTATTACGTTTGCCCGGTGTGCGGATATACCCACGAGAAGGAAGCGCCCGACGTTTGCCCGGTGTGCGGTACCAGGGGAAAGTTCTTTAAGAAGGTGGAGTAGTCATTCAAATTCCTGTAATTCGTGACGGGCGAGCTGGATTAGTAAAGCAATGAGGCTATTTGGCCGATTTTCTCCAGCCCTCTGACCTCGTGCGGGAAGAGGGGCAACTCGGTAACCAACAGTTTTGCGTATTTAGAGCGCATCAGTTCAAGGTAGCCCTCCTGCTGGGCTGATTTCTCCCGCAGGAAGGCTGAGTCGGCCTGTTTTACCACGTTATTGATGATCAGGCGGCTGACTTTGAACTTGTATTTATCCAATTCAGCGAAGATACCGTCCAACTGGTTAACCGCCAGCGCCTCCGCTATGGCCACGATATTGAAATCCACGCCCTGGCGCAGGAAAGACATATCGGCGGCCGAGAGCGCTTCCCAGCGCCCGATGATATTCAAGATAGATTCCTTTGTCCCCCTGCCTGTTTTGAGGCTGGTGTAGATGCGAGGCGCCATGCGCAGGTGCTTAGTCAGAAGAGCAGGGGTTCCAAGCAGCGCCAGGGTCTGGCCCAGGGGCGCCGTATCCCAGACGATTGCATCATAGCAGTTTTCTTCTGCAAGCTCGCGGATATAGTCAACCATGAACTCCTCGGCCAGGCCGGGGAGCATGGAGGCCATGAAATCAACGAACTCGGCATAACCGATATCTACCAACGAAGAGAAGACCCGGTAAACGTCCCGGCCGAATTTACCGTCCCACAGGTGACGCGCCTCTTCAGCGCCGATTTCGCTGAAGTAGAGGTTAGCAGTGACACGAACCGCTTCATGGCCCGCTGCGGTTGCGAAGATATGGGCCAGCGAGGGGGTGGCATCGGTGGAGATGGCCAGCGTCTTTTGTCCCTGCGATGAATAATAAAGAGCGGTTGCCGCCGCGCAGGTGGTCTTGCCTGCTCCGCCCTTGCCTGCGAAGGCTGTGACTTGGGTGATTTTCTTGGCCGTCACACGGATATTTTAAAGAATAAGCGCAGTATTTGTAAAAAGCTGATAACTGAGCTAAATTGGGCTGTGCTTTCCAAGACTAATTTTCTCTATGGCCTGCAGTGCCACAAGTACCTGTGGACTATGCTGCACGATCGCAAGAGCATTCCGCCTCCCGATGCCGCTACTCAATTTACCTTCGACCAGGGGCACGAGGTGGGCGCCCTGGCCAGAAAACTTTTCCCCAACGGTATTGAGATTCCCGCGGATGATTTCTCCGCCAACATCAGGCTTACGCGGGAGAATCTGTTGGCCGGCCGGACGCTCTTCGAGGCGGGCATACTGGCGGGCAATATCTTCTGCTGGCCGGACATACTCAATCCCCTGGACGCCGGGCAGTGGGACATCATCGAGGTAAAAAGCTCCACCAGCGTTAAGGATGTGAATATCTGGGATGTGGCCTTCCAGCGGCTATGCTGCCAGAGACTGGGGCTCAAGATCAGGAACTGCAGCGTGGCCTACATCAACAACAAATATGTCAGGCAAGGCCGGATCGACCCCGGCCAGCTTTTCACGATTGATGATATCACCGGGCGGGTTAACGAATTCAGCGACGGGTTAGCCGGGAAGGTTGAAGAGATACTGGCCGTAATGGTCCGGCAGCAGTGCCCGGAGGTGGGAATTGGCCGGCATTGCGCCGACCCCTATGAATGCCCGCTGCAGCAGCTATGCTGGGCCTTTTTGCCCGGGCAGCGGATTTTCGACCTTTACTACGGCGGCAAGCAGTGCTTCGAGCTGTTTGAGAGCGGCATAAACGGCCTTAGCGATATACCTGCAGGCTTCAAGCTTAACGGCAAGCAGCAGATACAGGTCAACTGCGCGGCCAGCGGCGAGCCGCACGTCAATCAGGAGGCGATCAGGTCATTCCTCGCTACGCTACAGTACCCGCTATATTACCTCGACTTCGAGACATTCGGCACGGCCATACCTTTATTCGACGGCGTCCGGCCTTACCAGCAGATACCTTTCCAGTTCTCAGTGCACGTAGTGCCCGGCAATAATGAAAGCGCTGTGCACTTCAGCTTCCTGGCCGAGGGAGCGGGCGACCCGCGGGCTGCTTTGGCCGGGGAGCTCAGGAAAGTGCTGGGGGAGAGCGGCAGTATCGTAGCCTATTCGGCAGCCTTTGAAACGAGGGTGCTCAATGACCTGGCCGAAGCACTGCCGGAATATAAGGGCTGGGTCGATGGGCTGCGGGGCAGGATGGTTGACCTGCTCAAACCTTTCAGCAGCTTCCATTACTATCATCCTGGCCAGAAGGGCAGCGCATCGCTCAAGAATGTATTGCCGGTGCTGACCGGGATAAGCTACGAGGGTTTAACTATCAATGACGGGCGAACGGCGGCCGCGGCCTTCATGGAAGCCACCTACGGCGACGCGGCGGAAGCCGAGGGGAAGAAGATCCGGCAGGACCTGGAGGAGTACTGCAGGCAGGATACAGGCGGCATGGTTGAGATAATCAACCGGCTTGCCGCCCTGGCGCAGACGGGCTGACCCTAAACTGCCGTCAGTATATCGATGGGCAATTCCTGCACATTGGCGTGCAGTGTGAGGAAAGCGCTGATTGAGTAATCGACGCCCTTAACAGGGTCGTGCATGTTAAAGCCGCCGAAATCCGGCGCCATGCCTACCACACGGCGATAGCAGTTCACCATCTTCTCCATGGAGGCCAGGTCGCCTGTCTTCATGTAGATACTCAGGTAGTACAATCCCATGTAATGCCAGGGCGGGAAGACATTGGGATTTAATTTAATAGCCTGGTTGAATATCTGGAAGGCCTCGGGGACTTTCTCCAGGTTGAAAAGACAGGTTCCCTTATTAGCCAGGGCCATCACGTTTTCCGGTTCCATCTGCAGCGCTTGGTTGAAACAGCCGATAGCCTCGGCATCCTCATCCAGCTTAAAATGGCACAGGCCCTTCTTGAAAAAATCGTCGAAGGTCACGGCCTGCCTGTGCTCATTCAGCAGGGCGACGCAATGCTCAAGAGCCTTCAGGTATTCCTCCTTCTCGAAGTGGCCGTCTATTTCCTGTCGCAGTTCATCGATTTTCATATCCGGCTCCCTGAATCAAGTAAAATTAACGATATCATAATAGGGGCTGCCTTCCAATTTTATTTCGCACCCTTTTTAACCTTGGGGGGGAGCGAGGCGGCGTAAGCGTGTGCCCGTTTCAGCCATTCTTCAAATAATCCCTTATCGGTGTAAATTGATTCAGGCAGCACGATGTATTCTTTCATGATGCGGCCTTTGATCGGTTCGAACGGCCTGGCTGCGGGATATTTTTTCACGATCTCCTGGCGGTCGTTTTCTGACAGGCGGATGAAGAGGTTATCTTCGTGCACCCCGGCGAACATGTTGCGGTTTATCCAGAATACCGGTGAGCCGAACATCGGCTTTTTATCACAGGTAAAACGTATTAACGCGGCATCCAGCACTTTGCCTAACTCGGGTGAGCTCTTCTTCCACTTCTGTTCCATATTTACCACCTCGCATAACAAACTTTGTATTTTATGATATATTTGATGCAAATAAAGGGAAATCCGGCAGGAAATTTACGACGTCATCGCAGCTATTTTACTGGATAGACCCTGGCATAGCAATTTCCATTCCCGTACTATTTATTTGTCTGCTCGCAACAGGTAAGATAAACAAATATTCCCGGGTTATGTTCCAGGTGATAGCGCGTGTGGCCCTTTATTGGCCGGCCGTAAGAGTCAGGAAAATAATCCCCGCCGCCTGCTAAATAGTCTGTTAAAGATATGCTTATCAACTACTCAACTGTGGTCGATCCGTTGTTGGCAGACCTCAGGAACGCTGTTATTGAGCTTGCGGGGATCAAGGCGGGCGACAGGGTGCTGGATGTCTGCTGCGGGACAGGCGACCAGGTGTTCCACTATGTACGGAAGGGGGCTGTTGCCACCGGCGTAGACCGGGACCCCAGGATGATCGAAATGGCAGAAAAGGAAGGGAGAAGGCAGGGGTTCCACAATATCAATTTCCGCCCGGGCAGCGCCGCAGAACTGCCGTTCCCGGACGGGTACTTTGATTGCGCATCCATATCACTGGCACTGCACGAGATGAACAGGGATGAGCGGAGCCGGGTAGTTGCGGAGATGAAAAGGGTAGTGAAAAGGGCAGGCAGCCTGATATTTGTCGACTTCAATGTTCCACTACCTAAAAACCTGGTTGCCGGCCTTATCAACGCCGTGGAATTGCTGGCGGGTAAAGATAATTACCGGTGCTTCCGGGATTACCTGGCCCAGGGTGGATTAAACCAGTTGCTGAAAGAGAACCGGTTAACCATGCAAAAGGAAGCCCTTTATAAAAGTGGGAACGTACACATAATTCAGGCCGGCAACCCTGTGTAACCCGCCTAAAAAGCCCGTTCTTTCTTCTGTGACAGGAGAGGACAAAATATTGGCCGAAAGACGATCAGGCTGGCGGCAAACAAGCCGGTTTAAATAGCGCGCCTGGAGGGATTCGAACCCACGACCCTTGGTTCCGAAGACCAATGCTCTGGTCCGCTGAGCTACAGGCGCATGATAAACCGGGGTTCTTTGAGAGAAAAGGATGGGGTGAGTGGAGGGATTTGAACCCTCGATATCCAGGGCCACAACCTGGCGCCTTAGACCACTGGGCTACACTCACCACAACGGGACAAATTATAGCGTAAGGGCGACGGTTTTTGCGAATTCATGGGATTGATTCAGTCCTGACTTAGCCATGACAACACACAAGCGTTGCGAGGAGCTTAGCGACGAAGCAATCTGTAGGGGCGGGTTTTTAACCCGCCCGATAGAACGGTCGCACGAGCGGGCGCACCTGAAGGAACGCCCCTACAGGAACGCCCGTAATGACCTGGTTTGGGACTTCATCATTTATTCCGGTCCCTGATGACCAGATAGGAGATGGCGAAGAGCATAACGACGATGGCGGCAGCCAGCAGTCCTTTCAGAGTATTGTCAGGGGGCAGACTGGTTTGGACGGGTTGAGCCGGCTCATGCTGTGTGGTAAAAGCGAAGACCGGGCTGGGATCGCCGGGTATGGGTTCGACCGGTGTCACCTGCCAGAAATAGGCGGTCTGGTAGTCGAGCCGCCAGGGGAGCTTATAGGCTGTGGTATTTACGGCCTGGTCTATAACCGGCTGGCCCAAGCCGGGGTCGCGGGAAAGCACGAAGCGGTAGGAGGTTATGCCCTGCAGGGGTGTCCAGGAGAAGCCCAGCGGATAGGCGGGCACGGCGCAGGCTTCAGGGCCGGGCTGCAGGGATTGTATACCGGGATAGGACGAGGCCACCACAGGGAAACCGGAGCGCACGGTGAAACTGAGA
>CAIYTC010000206.1 GCA_903929005.1 uncultured Dehalococcoidia bacterium
AGCCTTGACATGCATTATAACACTTGCTTATTATGCTACAGGTAATATGAAGTTAACCGTCATCGATGCTTTGAGCCTGGGCGATGCGTGGTACCAATGCCTGCAGAAAGCCCTCTTCGAAGGGAGAGAATACAGGATAGAGCAGGGCAGCTTCGAGGGCATGCGCCGCAAAGAGATAGAGCTGGTCGCCATCAATATCAGCCAGCCCGGCATACGTCCGCTCAGTCCTGACGTGCCGACCGGCGTGCCATTGCCAACCACCGACGAGGTCATCGAAGAATACATGTCCTACCTGATGACGCCCGACCGGCAGGAGAATGAAGAGTACACCTACGGCGAATTCCTCTCACCGCAGATCGAGGAGGTAATCAGTCGTTACAAAAAAGGCTTCGCCACCAACCAGATGTGCATGTGCGTGGGCAACGAGCATAGCCTATACCAGGCCGACCCGCCCTGCCTGCGGCTGGTGGATACGAGGGTACAGGACGGCGCCCTGCATTTCATACTTTACTTCCGCAGTTGGGACCTGTGGGGCGGCATGCCCACCAACCTGGGCGGCCTGCAGTCACTCAAGGAATATATGGCCGCAGAGATAGGTGTCGAGGATGGGGAGATACACGCCTTCAGCAAAGGGCTGCACCTTTATGAGCACGCCTGGGACCTGGCAAAGATGGTTCTCAGACTGCCGCTCGAATAAAGTACTCTCAGGCTTATACTACTTTTCTCCCGACCATATCTTGAGTGTCCCGAATACGGTGTCGATCGATTTGTGCTCGGTTACGTTCTGAAACCCGGCCTGACGCAGTATACCCGGGATTTTGCCCTGGTAGTTTTCCAGGGTCGTATCGAACCCGTCGAGTATCCGCACCATAAAGAAGCCCACTTGGGTGAATATACTGGATGGCCGTCCCCAGTCGCAGATAACGTATTTGCCCTTCTTCCTCAGGATCCTGAGAGCTTCCTTGGTGGTAGCGAGCTTATTCTGGTAATCAAGATGGTGGTAAAAGAGTCCGGTATAAACCGCGCCCGCCGATGCGTCTTCCAGGTTGATATGATTTGAATATGAGCAAACATATTCTAGGGAGCCTGAATGCTGCGTTTTATTCCGCGCTATTCCAAGAATATTTTCGTCAGCATCAATACCGATCATTCGTACATTTGGGTGTACTTTTTTGTACATGGTGATAAATGTGCCGGTGCCGCAGGCGATATCGACGACAGGGCCCGGTTCACCGGCGTCGGCCAGCTTGATCATCTCAGATTTGAAATGCTTCTCCCGGCAGGTCAGCCCCGTTACCGCGTCATAAAACCTGTTCAGAAAGCTGTACCTGAGTGCATGCTTTATTTTTACCTTATCACCTGTATGTTCGCTCACTCGTGATACATCCTCAGATTATTTTGCCTTTGCCGGTTCCAGCATCAGCACTTGCTTCAATTGTTTCGCGTCGGTGTAATGAGCGGGTACCTGCCCGCCTTTGGACCATGTCTCCGCGAGGTCGCTATAGTAGGGGCTGAGATACATGCCTGACTGGCCGGGAGGGCTCATGATGGTGATGGTGTCAAGATTGGACATATCCACCACTATCCGGACTGCGGCGCCGCTGAGCATGTCATAGGGATGCCCGCGGTCCCACCAGCCGGCGTGGATGGTGAAATCGTCGCCGGCATATGAGAGAGGACTCAGGTTAAGGAAAGGCAGCACGCTGCCCAGGGGGTGCTTGATGGTCATAAGGTGAACCTTGCCCCAGGCCCAGTTCTGCGGGTCGCTGCCCAGGCGCGCCGAGAGTTCGGCTACGGCATCCTTCATGCTCTTGAGCACCATGTCGTCGCGGGTTTCCTTTATACCCGTTGTAGCAGTATCGTCCCAGAACTTATTATCGTTATCGCCCATATACCTGATGAGCCACTGGGTGGGGATGGAAACGTGAAGGTCATTGAACAGCTCATCGATTATCTTTTTACCGAGCTGGTCTTCAAAGGTGTTGCTGATGAGGTGTGTTAAGAACGAGTTAAAGAGCGTGGCCTGCGGGCTGTCCGTGTCCATGGCATAGTTCCAGCCATTAAATACAGCCGCGTATTTCGCCAGCTCCGCTTTGCCCTCACAAACCTTAAGAATTTGCGGTACCCAGCGTTTGGCTACGTTAGAAACCACGTCGGTTTGCATATTGCGTATCTCGTCTACTGTGAATTTAGCCTTGCTATTGGCCATCTCCTCGAAGCGGAAGGGGCGCTCGAAAAGGAAGTACGCGGTGCCGTAATAGTCGCCGGCCTCCGGCATCTGGTTGAAGGAAGCGATGTAGCCCTTAGCCGGGTTAAGCTCGTAGGGCTGTTCTTCGAACGGCTTGTAGCCGGTCCAGTCGTATTCTCCTTTCTCGCCGGGCCTTGGCAGTGGATTATCCCCGTTCTTCCTGATGGGGAAGGTGGTTACGTATTCATAGCCGATATTGCCGTCAACGTCGGCATAGCCGAGGTGGACGCTGGCGCCGTTCACCAGGCTGAGCGCCTTGCGGAACTCGTCAAAATTGGTGGCGCGGTTGCCCGCCAGCAGGCCCTCTACTGTGCCGTCATGGCCAAGCAGCCCGGGCCACAGCATGGCACAGTCGGGTGGCATCTCGCTCATGATATCCGAGATTACCGGACCGTGACGCGATATCCTGACCTTGAATTTCTCATCCCTGATGCCGTCCTTGCCCTTGACTTTAACTGACTCGTCGATTACCTGGAAATCCTTGTACCCGTCCTCGGTGAGATACTGGTTAGCGTTATCCGGATTGAGCTTTTCGGTAAAGAAATCAAGGTTATCGGCGTTTCCCACGGTGATGCTCCAGGCCATGTGACCGTTGAATCCCAGTGCGTGCACACCGGGCAGGCCGGCTATGGAGCCGCCGATCACGTCGTAAGCGCCGCCCTTGAGATGGACCAGGTAGAACAGTGAGGGTATGGCCGCCTCAAGGTCAGGGCTTCCGGTGAAGACAGGTTTGCCTGTGGTGGTGCGCGAACCGGAGAATATCATCCAGTTCGAAGCATGCATCCGCAGGGGTATGGGGGCCTCGATCTGGCTGAAGGAGCTTTCAGCCGTTGCCGAAGTTTCCGGGCCGGGAAGCTCGCACCGTGCAGAAGTCGGCCCCTGGTTGCCGGAAGATGAGACATAGGGCGCCTCTTCAGGTATATATGGCAGCAGGTCCTTGAGCATGTCGGGCCCGGCCTGCTTGTAAATCATATACAGGATAGGCTTGATGGCGCGTGGGGCATTGAGGCGGTATGACATCAGCAGTCCCGAGACCATGCAGTCGGCCGGCTTCCAGGCCTGCGGCTGCGCCCCCAGGATGGTGTACTCGGCAGGCAGGAATTTCACGGTGTCAAGGTAATAGTTAACGCCCCGGGTATATGAATCAACGGCCGCACGTGTTTGCGGCGTGATATTGTTGTACTCAGATTCGGCGGCGCGGTAGAAGCCCAGCGTTTTGAAATATTTATCGGTTTTGACCATCCTTTCACCGAAAAGCAGCGACAGCTCGCCCCTGCCCGCCAGCCTCGTGAGGTCCATCTGGAACATGCGCTCGCGCGCGGTGATAAAGCCCTGGGCGAAGAACAGGTCGTCCTCATTCTGTGCGAAGATGTGTGGTATGCCGTGATCGTCGGTCCTCACCTCTACGGGGGCTTTAAGGCCTGCCATGGTTATGGCGCCTGAATAGGATGGCTGCGGCAGCCTGAAGAAGACCTGGAAGGCTATTGCCAAAATAAGTACCAGCGCCAGGATAGCGCTCAGCGTAATGAAAAGTACGCGGGCTTTCTTTGATTTCACGGCATGCCTCCTGATACGAAATTATAGTTGAATTAGTGTAACAGATATTATTGATAAATGTGCAAATCGAGTGGGTTGTATCAGGTACATAGAGGGAGACTGAAACCTTCCTATGTTAAAGCTTACTGATTCCAGGTGAAGCCGTTATTTATACTGTGTGAAAAAGCGCTCTCGGTTCCGCTGGCGCCGGCATAGGCTGTGATACCGTCGGGCGACCAGCCGACCATGGCAGCGCGCGAACCGGTCGGAGCTTTCTGACTGGGCTGCCAGGCAGGGTAGTTAGAAGCCGGGTTGGCGCTGAAATAGGTCTGCACCTGGTAGCAGCCTCCCCCGCCCTGGCACCTGGCGGCGCCGGCCAGGAGTTTGCCGTGCCCTGTGGAACCGTAGAAAGCTATACTGGATATTAGCTCGGGGGCGTTCATTCGGTAGGCTTGATAATCCACGATATGGTAAATATCCTGCCCGGGGTTATTCTTACTCCAGGAGGCGAAGACGTGGCGTGAAAAAGGAGTGCTGCCGTTATAATCGGCAGGCAGCGAAATATCGGCATAGTTAAGCGGTGTGCCCGTTTGGCCAATCTCAACAGGGTAACCTGTTGAAGAGTTCCAGGTTGTACTGCGTGAGCCCAGGTCACGGGCGCCCATGTAAAGGTAGGTGCGCGCGGCGCTGGAGGCCACCAGCAGCATTGTGCCGTCCGAGGCGAAAGATGGAGAGTGTTTGATGGCGAAGACATCCACGCCACCGCCCGGGGCGAGCCAACCGCTGATGCCCGTGCTGGCATCGAACCATCCTCCCGAAAAGCCGGTCAGGACGTTGATGAGCACGCTCCCGCCGGCCATTCCGCTCCATGTTCCGGCCGCTATCTCACGCATGGGTGCGCCGTAATCAGGTGATATGCTGATGCAGCGCACCGCCTGGCCGGCGCCCAGTATGGATGATATCCCGGTACCGCTGAAATTCGCCCCGGAATCGGCTGAGATATATATCTCGCTCCCGCCATTGGTAACCACGGCTACAAAACGTGCGTCATCGGGAGCTGCGGAAAGGTCTATCCAGGGGGCGGCGCCTGTTACGGCAGCGGATATGTCCCGCCAGTCTGCCCCGGCTGAGTCGGAACGGTACAGCCGTGAGTTGGTGGAGTCGAGGGCGTAGATGGTCAGGCCATCGCTGCCCACGGCAATTCTGCTGATGTCACTGCCGATCAGTAAATAGCCCCCGCCACCGCCGGGCACAAGCGGCAGGTTCTGAACAGCCTGTTGGGGCACTACGCCGGCAATAGTGAAGGCCAGGCTGACTGGAGTAGGTTCGATATTGCCCCTGGTATCCTGTGCCTTTACATAAAATACATAACTACCGTTGGCCAGGTTATTAAATGAGCGTGAGGTAGCGGGCAGGAAGGGTGTGTAGTCCTTATCATAGCCCTGCAGGCAGGTAGCGTAGGTGAAATTGGATGGGTCCACTGAGGAGAGGCCGCTACCCCATTTAAAGGTGACGGAATCGTAGTTGATGGCGCCGGCGGGTCCCTCGTAGATAATGGTAGAGAAGCGCGGGCTGCTGCCGGGCGAAAGGATGGCCGGTGGGGATGGGTGAGGAAGGGTTGAAGGTTGGGCGGGCACCATCGCGCAGCCTGTTTGAAAGGAAAAAAAAATATATAGCGGCAGTAGTAGCAAAGAAAGGAAAACCAGCGCTAAATTTCGTTTAGCCATCTTGATGTATATCTCCCATTTTCAATTATACAGCCTGATTATTAGGGCGGCTAATACATCGCTTAGATAGCTTTACAGTGTAAGTGGTATAATTTAGAATCCTTGGTAAGCTAATCAGGAGGGTAAAGTGCCAGAAGAAACCAAGAAAGTTGATATGGAGAAAATAGTCTCGCTGTGTAAAAGGCGGGGCTTTGTCTTCCAGAGCAGTGAAATATACGGCGGCCTGGGCAGTTGCTGGGATTATGGGCCGTTGGGCGTAGAGCTGAAAAGGAATATAAAGAACTACTGGTGGAAGAAAGTGGTGCAGGAACGCGACGACATGGTGGGCATAGATGCCAGCATCATGATGCACCCGCAGGTGTGGGTGGCCAGCGGCCACGTGGCCGGCTTCTCAGACCCGCTGGTGGAGTGCAAGGATTGCAAACAGCGGTTCCGCTCCACCGATATCGACCTCAGCAAGTGCCCCAATTGCGGTGGCGCGCTAAGTGAACCGCGCATGTTTAACCTGATGTTCAAGACTTTCATGGGGCCGGTGGAGGATGTGGCCAACATCGTCTACCTGCGGCCGGAGACGGCGCAGGCGCAGTTCGTCAATTTTGAAAACGTGCAGTCCACTACCCGCAAGAAGCTGCCCTTCGGCATAGCGCAGGTGGGTAAATCTTTCCGCAACGAGATAACCACGGGCAACTTCATCTTCCGCACCCGCGAGTTTGAGCAGATGGAGATCGAGTATTTCGTCAAGCCCGGCACCGATGAGCAGTGGTTCGACTACTGGGTAAACGAGAGGCTGAACTACTATGTCGGCCTGGGTATCAAGAAGGAGAACCTGCGTCTGCGGCAGCATGACAAGGAAGAATTAGCGCATTATGCCAGGGGTTGCTTCGACGTCGACTATAACTTCCCCATTGGCTGGTCGGAGATCGAGGGCATAGCCAACCGTGGCGACTTCGACCTTACGCAGCATTCGAAGTTCAGCGGTAAAATGCTTGACTACTTTGATGAGGAGAAGGGGGAGCGTTACTTGCCTTATGTAATTGAGCCTTCCTCGGGCGTTGACCGCACGCTGCTGGCGGTGCTGGTAGATGCCTACGATGAGGAAGTGGCGGATAAGGAGACGCGCGTCGTGTTGCACATAAAGCCGGAGATAGCGCCGGTAAAGGTGGCTATTCTCCCGCTCAGCCGCAACGAAAAATTGTTGCCAAAATCGAAGGAAATCTCGGCCATGCTGAGGCCGCATTTTGTCATACAGTACGATGACGCGCAGAGCATCGGCAGGCGCTACCGCCGGCAGGATGAGATCGGTACACCTTATTGCGTAACCGTCGACTTCCAGTCGCTGGAGGACGACCAGGTGACCATACGTGAAAGGGATAGCATGCAGCAGGTTAGGGTGCCTGTACCCGAATTGCTGGATACCCTTAAAGCGAAGTTCAGCTCTTAGCATAACCGGTTGAAGCCTGATAAAAAGCGATATCAGTGATTATGAAAATTATTCATTTTGCAGATGCTCATATAGGAGTAGAAACGTATGGAAGTATTGACCCTGCCAGCGGATTATCCACGCGTGTGCTGGATGAATTGAGGGCTGTGGACGAAGTAATCGATTATGCGCTCAACAACCGTGCAGACCTGGTGTTATTCTGCGGTGACGCCTATAAAAACAGGGAGCCTTCGCCCACACACCAGAGAGAGTTTGCCAGGAGGATCAGGCGCCTCTCGGAAGCTAAGATAGCTACGGTTATGGTTGTTGGCAACCACGACCTGCCCGGATCGCCGGGTAAGGCTAACTCGGTAGAGATATTTGATACCCTGGACATTGATTGCATTCATATTGCCAGCCGGCCGGGTGTCCTTAACATCCAAACGGGAAAGGGTGAAATCCAGGTTGCAGTTTTTCCCTGGCTGCGCAGGAATGCTATGCTGGTCAGGGAGGAGGTCAGGAACCTGGGCGTAGCGCAGGTGATCGAGCAGATGCAGGAGGCGATGGCAGTCAAACTGGTTGAGCTGGCCGGCGAAATTGACCCTGCCAGGCCGGCGGTGCTGGCTGCACATGTAGCGGTATCCAATGCTAAAGCGGGCACCGAGAAGAGTATGGTGATCGGTAATGACCCTGTGGTAATGCTGAGCACCATGGCTGACCCTGTTTATGATTATGTGGCGCTGGGTCATGTGCACAGACAGCAGGTGCTGTGCGATACGCCGGCGGTGGTATATTCAGGCAGCCTGGAAAGGCTGGACTTTGGCGATGAGGACGTCGAGAAAGGTTTTTACGAAATCGAAATTGAGCACAATGCTGCCGGAAAAACGGTAAAATATTCGTTTCACATGATTGCGGCACGGCGTTTTTTAACTCTGGAAATAGAGATTGCCGACGAAGATTTAGACCCTACCGGCATCATTTTGACGAAAATAGGCGAAAGGATTGATGAGATAAAGGATGCCGTGGTCAGGCTGAGGGTATCGATGCCGGGCCATTTAGACGGCATGCTGAGAGATGGGGATATTTTTAAAGCTTTGAAAGAAGCTTATAATGTAAGCATTATCAGGGAGGTGCGCCGTGCTGCCAGGAGCCGCGGTTCCGGTTGGGTGAAGCAATCCCTGACGCCGCTGGAGGCTTTACATAATTACCTGGATGGTAAGGATATGACAGCGGAACGGCGTAAGATACTGTTGGAATACGCCGAGAAATTGATTAAGGAAAAACTCTCAGAGGAAAAGGAAGCCTATGCAGGCTAAGATCGCCGGTAAAATGGAGAAGATACCCATCCGTTTCGGGATCAGGGATAAGATACTTATCTCGTTTCTGGCGCTATCGCTGATATCTGTGGGCATCATCAGTTCGCTGGCGCTGAGGTATATCGGGTCGGTGGGTACATTGACCAAGGAATACAGTTCCTCCCTGGGGGAGACGGTGATGTCGGTGACCATCGCTGCCCTTGAAGACCAGGGCAGGCGCACCATATATCAGAAGGCCAGCGACGTTGCCAAGGAAATCTATTTTTATTTGCAGTTGCACCCCGATCTCGATACGGCAGAGATGATGCGTGACCAGAAGCTGATTTCGATCGCCATACAAAAGGTGGGCAGGACGGGTTATACCATTGTCTATGATAAAAATGGCAAGATATACTTCGCTAATGATACAGGCATCGTGGGCACTAACCTGCGCAACCTTGGCGGTGAGCCTTCCTATTATTCATCTATTTTCGAAAGGAGCCTGCTGGGCGGCGAGGCATCCGGGTATTATAAATTTAAAGGACCCGGCGATACTGTTGAACGTACGAAGTATATATACTCGGTGTCCGTAGAAGCCTCGGACCTGATCGTGGCAGCCTACACTTACCTGGATGAGTTTTCGTCGGCGGCTGTGGATACCAAGAGCAACATTGCCTCCGCAGTGGAAGACATGAGCAAGCAGATTGATAAGCAGGCCAGGGAGGCCGAATTGATCTTTATAGCGGTTATCGTGGCCATGGTCGTGGTGGTATCGGGTGTTTCATTTTTGCTCTCCGAGACTATAACCAGGCCCGTCATGGCGCTGGCTAAGGGTTCGGAACAGATAGCGATGGGCGAACTGAGCTACAGGTTTGACGTGAAGACCGGTGATGAGATGCAGGTGCTGGCCGAGCAATTCAACGTGATGGGCACTGCCCTGAAGGAGTCCTACAGCAACCTTGAGCAGAAGGTCATTGAGCGCACTGAAAAGGAAAGGCAGAGGGCGGAACAGTTGCGTACTATCAACGAGGTCAGCCGTAAAATCAGCTCTATAGTCAACCTGGATGAGTTGCTGGCTTACGTCGGTAACCTGCTGCGGCAAACCTTTCATTTCTACAATGTCAATATATTCCTCTTCGAGCCAAGCTCGGGCAAACTGATGTTGAAAACCCTGCACTTCAGCGGCCAGAAGAATGTTATCCCGGTGGGCGTGCCGTTGGAAATGGATGAAGAAGGCGTTATCGGCAAGGCTGCCAGATCCGGCGAATACGTGCTGGTTAACGACCTTGCAGCGGAGCCGGGATATAAGAAATCCGAAAATTTGGGCGAAACTAAATCTGAGCTGGCTGTGCCGGTAAGGATGGGTGGTAGGGTCTTAGGCGTGCTGGATATCGAGAGTATCGAGGTGGAAGGTTTTGACGAGGCTGATGTATTCACTGCGCAGACGCTGGCAGATCAGCTTGCCGTGGCCATAGAAAACGCCCGCCTCTACCAGGAGACGCGGTCTTTGGCTGTAACGGAGGAGCGCAACCGCATGGCACGCGAAATCCATGATACCCTGGCCCAGGGCTTTACAGGTATCATACTTCAGCTTGAAGCTACTGAGCAGGCGCTGGGTGAAACAAGTGAAGATGTGCAGAAACATCTCAACCAGGCGCGCAGCCTGGCGCGCAAGAGCCTGGCCGAAGCGCGGCGTTCGGTGTGGAACCTCAGCCCGCAGGCGCTTGAGCAGCTCAGGCTTGACGAAGCTATCAAACATGAGGTAGAAAGGTTTAAACAGGATAATGGCATCCAGGCCACATACACTCAGTATGGGGAGAGGCGCGATATACCGCCGGAGATGGGCACCGCCTTGTTTCGCATCTGCCAGGAGTCATTGGCTAATATAGCCAAGCATGCGCAGGCAACCCAGGCGGAGGTTACACTGAATTTTGAAGGTTCCGAGGTTGATCTGACCGTCAAAGATAACGGAATAGGGTTTGCGCCTGAGCCGAACGGTAAAATCAGTAAAAGCGGCGGCTTTGGCCTGATCAGTATGCGCGAGAGGGCCGTAGGGCAGAACGGCAAATTTGAAATACAAAGCGAAAAAGGCGAGGGCACGATGATCAAGGTTTCAATTCCACTTGCGTAGGAGGTAAATGCGTGGAGGAAATCAAGATTTTAATTGTGGACGATCACCCTGTTGTCAGGGAGGGGATCGGTTCCATGTTGAAAAGACAACCTGATTTTAGAATCGTGGGAGAAGCTTGCAACGGCCTTGAGGCTGTGGAGAAGGCGCGTGAACTTTCTCCGGATGTGGTTTTGATGGATCTGCGCATGCCGGAATTAGATGGTGTTGAGGCTATTAAAAGAATTAAGGAAGAGAAACCGGAGGTCAAGTTCATCATTCTGACGACCTATTCCGACGACGAGTATATTTTCAAGGGTATTGCGGCCGGCGCCAGGGCTTACCTGCTAAAAGACGCGCCACGCGATGAGCTATTCAAGGCCATCCGCGCGGTTTCACGTGGCGAGTCGCTGATTCAGCCCATAGTGGCCTCCAGGGTGCTGGATAAACTGGCCGAACTTTCCCGCAAGACCCCATTGGCCGAAACGCTATCCGAAAGAGAGGTCGAAGTTTTAAGGCTGATGGCCAGCGGTGAGTCCAACAAAGATATCGCCGATAAACTCTCCATAACACAGAGCACGGTAAAAACCCATATCACCAGCATTTTCCAGAAGCTCAATGTAACCACTCGAACAGAAGCCGTAACGACCGCACTTAAGAGAGGGATAATCCAGCTCTAATCATACTTTAGTATGATTCTATATCACCCTATGGACGGGTTATACGGTCAACTCTTCGATATTTAAAACCAACCTATCTCCCGATTATACCTGCGCGGCAAATACGTTAAACTTGTCCTGAAGTTGGTGTAGATAAATATGAGTGCATTTAGATTATGGAAGGTTAGATATGGAAGAACCGATTAAAGTGATGATTACCGATGACAACGAAGTGGTCAGGGAAGGGCTTAAGAGCATCTTCGAAAGCCAAAAGGACATACAGGTGGTGGGTCAGGCTGTGGATGGCCTGGACGCCGTGGAAAAAGCCGAGAAGTTGCAGCCCGACGTGATACTGATGGACGGCCAGATGCCGCGTATGGACGGCCCGACAGCTATACGCGCCATCAAGAAGATCATGCCGGATGTCAAGATACTCTTCCTCACGGTCTATGGAGATTATGCGGGTGATGCGCTGGCAGCCGGCGCAAGCTGGTACCTTACCAAGGACTGCCGCCGCCAGGACCTGCTTGAAGCGATCCGTGCGTTAGCACAAAGCGCCCGCTTGAAGGCCAAAGCTGCCAGTTAAAACTGTATACACTCAAGATTTGAAAGCCCTGCCTGTTATAAAGCAGGGCTTTTTATTTTCAGTGCAGGGGCATAAGGAAAGCACAAGTAGAGCGCTACTTTTGCGTTACCCCGTCAACCAGGTTACGGTATTCATTGTACAGGCCTGTCTTAGCAGTAACCTGATCACCTAATTCCAGGTATTGGCCTGTTTCTCTCGAATATGCCGGCCACTTTGGCAACCCCGGGCCGTTTGGGTCACCCCCTATGGCGAAATTAGTCCAGTATTTAAGCATATCCTGTGACAGTGATATATCAGTTTTATTAGCAGGGATGGAAACATGTCCGGCACGTAAGTTGCCGAAGACATAAAATATCTCAAGGCCGTGGAAGGCGCCGAATATTTTTAAAGCTGTATCGGGGACCCGGGTGAATTGATACATATAAACCGGTGTATCAATCAGGGATGAGGTGTCTGCGGCGTGATGTGCCCCTGCGCTAAAGCTCATGACAGTGCGCAGTTTGCTGACCGTTACCGGTACATCCCATTTATTAGCAACAGGAAACATAGCTAGCACTTCAGAAGCATGATCTTTATATACAGAATTAACTAACTCCTGATAACCTGGCTCGGACATTAAGAGCACTTTTAGATCAGGGTAGACGAATATGGAACCTTCATGGGCGTTCGTACCGATCAGGAAGGGCACCTTTTTTTGTTTTCCGTCAGTGAACATTGACCAGGGGTTTTCAGGGATCGCCCAGCCATCGATAACCGGCCTCATTTTAATGCCGGCATTCGGGTCGTAGCCCGTAAAAGCTGCTTTCACGACCTCGTCTGCAGTCTTCTCACGCATAGCTGCCAATACGTCGGCAGCCGTATCGCAACCAAGTTTAACCGCGATTTCCTGGCCGGTTTTTTCGGCCTTTTCAACCGTGTCCTCTCGATTTAAAGGATATGCATCCCCGAACGAGCCGCTTTCCGAAACGGCACGCTGAAAAAGGCCGTCTGCCAGCGGACTGACCATCAGATCGCAGATACTCATCGCCCCGGCGGACTCGCCGAAAACCGTCACGAGACCCGGATTTCCGCCAAAGGACTTGATGTTCTTTTGTACCCACTTGAGCGCGGCGATCTGGTCAAGCAGCCCGTAATTACCCGAAACTCCGTGGGGTGATTCCTTGCTTAGCAGTGGGTGGGATAGAAAACCCAGCGGCCCTAAGCGGTAATTAATGGTCACCACTATGACATTCTGTCTGGCAAGGTTCTTCCCATTGTACATATCGAGTGATGCCGCACCGGAATTGAAGCTGCCGCCATGGATCCAGGCCATGACCGGCAAATTCTCGTCCGGGCCTTTAGCCGGGGTCCACACGTTCAAATACAGGCAGTCTTCGCCGGTCGGGCCAACGTCATAAAAAACCGATTTAGGTTGCGGGCAGGCCAAAGCGTATTTGTTGCAGTCACGGATGCCTTCCCAGGATTTTACAGGCTGGGGTTCCCGCCAGCGGAATTCTCCCAGCGGGGGAGCTGCGAAGGGAATGCCAAGAAAGGTCCCTACCCCGTCTACCAGGGTTCCCCGTATTTTACCGCTATCCAGTGTAACTACCGTCTCCTGGGCAGGCTTCTCACAACCGGAGAAGGGTACAGCGGCTATTAGAAATATCAGGATAACGGCAAGTAAAATAAATCTCCTGGCAAACATAGCAGCCTCCTTTAGTGGTTATTTTTTCTGCTGCTGCGCAGCTTTGACTTCCTCGTACAGCGCGCGGCGGTCGACTTTGCCGCTGGCCAGCAGAGGCAGGAGAGGGCGCACCTCAAATTGCTTGGGTACCTTGTAATTGGCCAGATGCTTCTTACAGAGCTCGCGCACCTCTTCAGCCTCCACCGTCTTGCCGGGCACGGGCATGATAAAAGCCTTGCCCACCTCCTGCCAGGTCTCGTCAGGGATGGGGATGACGCTAACAAAGGCCACGCCGGGGTGCTGCTCGATAACCGCCTCTATCTCGCGCGGGTAGACGTTATAGCCGCCGGATTTGAACATCTCCTTGATACGGCCGACTATTTTAATATAGCCGCGGCTATCCATGGTGGCCAGGTCACCGGACTTGAGCCAGCCGTCCCTGGTTAGCGTTTCCGCGGTGGCTTCAGGGAGGTTCCAGTATCCCTTCATAATAAGGTCGCCCTTCATCCAGATCTCTCCGACCTGGCCTTCGGGCACCTCCTTACCCTTGCTGTCAACGAGCTTTATTTTGAAAGGGGGATAGCACTTGCCCGCTGTCTGTATGAGGTCCTCTATGGAGTCGCCCGGCTTTGAATAAGTGATGAACCCGGCATTCTCCGTCTGCCCGTAGCCGGTCATAAGAGTGGCGCCCGTTTTGGATAACCTCTTGACCATTTCCTCCGAGGCTGCCGACCCTGCCCAGATTATCGTTTTCAAGCTGGACTGGTCGTAGCTATCGTAATCCGGCAGCATAAATTGCAGCATGAACATGGCGGGCACCTGCCCCATGAAGGTTACCTTCTCATCCTGTATGGTTTTGAGTGTGGCCGCCGGGTCGAAGCGGTCCATCAGCACGATGGGCGAACCCCAGTGCAGGCCGCCCATGGCCAGCTCCACGGCGCAGGCTACGTGGTTGATGGGGAAATGGATGAGGGATTTGCCTTCGCCTCTCTTATAGGTATGCGCGAGGAAATGCTCGTTCTGAGCGGCAGCGCTGGCGATGATATTCTTGTGGGTCAACAGCGCGCCCTTGGGCTTGCCGGTGGTACCTGACGTGTAGATGATCAGGGCTGGATCATCCTCGCCGACCTCTTCTATGCGTTTGTCCAGGGCGGCATCCAGGTTGCCGCGGTCTTTAGCCAGCTCCGCCTCCCAGTTCAGCGTACCTTCCCAGGGGTTATCGATGATGACTATGTGCGCAAGTTCGGGGTTGGCCTCCTTAAGTGCAATGACATCGTCCTTATAGTCGCGCATCAGGGCATCGTAATTCCTCACCACGAACCCCACTACGGGTTTAGCATCGCCGACCATGTAGAGGAATTCAGCGCGGGTATAGCGCGGGTTAAGCCCGAGCCAGATGCCCCCCACCATGGCGGTGGCCATGTAGGTGTAGAAGAACTCGTCGCGGGCAGCGCAGAGGGTAAAGACACGGTCGCCCTTTTTGACCCCCAGTTCAAGTAAAAGTTTGGCTGTGCTGAGTGTTTTAGCGTAAAACTCTTGATAGGTGATCCGCTTATCCTTGAAAATCAGGGCCTCTCTCTGAGGGAATTTGTCCGCCCAGCGCCTTACGTATTGCCAGATCAGCTTCTCTTCTGCCATGATGTCGGCCTCCTTATTAAATATAAATCCTACGTGGTGATATCGAACTTGGGAATGCCGGCCTCCGTTACATAGCGCGGCGGCCTTTTCTCCATAGCGGCTTTAATGCCTTCATCCATATCCGGGGATATCTGGTTCCTCTCCCACAGTTCAGATTCGAACAGGTAGAGGTCCGACATGCGCGCCACCGAAGCGGCATTGACCTGTTTCTTGGCGATGCGCAGCGCCAGCGGACCGCGCGTGAGCAGCTTGCTTGCCAGTTCCTGTGCCGCGGACAGCAACTGCTCCAGGGGGACCACCTTGTTTACCATACCTATGCGGGAAGCCTCCTGCGCGTTGACCGGGTCGCCCGTCATGATCAGTTCCTTGGCTTTAGCCGGGCCGAGCAGGGCTACCAAGCGCGGCGTGGCGCCCCAGCTCAGGAATATACCCAGGTTTATCTCTGGAACGCCCAATTTGGCATTGTCGGCCGCTATCCGGAAGTCGCAATTCATGGCGATACACAGGCCACCGCCCATGCAGGGGCCGTTGACGGCGGCTATGGTTATCTGCTCCAGGTTCTCAATGGCCGTCATCAGGTCATGTGAAAAAAGCTGCCAGACCCTCTCGTTGGGCAGTTCCTTCTGCGAGGCATGCTCTTTAAGCGCTTCCATCCTGAAGTCGAAGCCTCCTGAGAAAGCGCGTCCCGCGCCGGTGAAGATGATTACCCTTGTCTCAAGGTCGTAGCGGAATTCGGCCATCAGGTCCCTGAGGTCCAAAAACAGCCGTGTGTTAAGAGTGTTCAGCTTATCGGGACGGTTGAAGGTTACGAGCGCAATGCCGCCTTTTTTTTCTACGAGCAGAGTCTGGTAGGCCATGGTTTTCCCCTCAGTAAAAGATTCAGATGAGCTTGAATTGTACTACATCCACAATGCCCAGGTCCGTCAGGCGCAATTCAGGGATGACCGGCAGCGCGATGAAGGAGAGCAGCGCGAAGGGCGCGGGCGGCAGCCTGCCCAGCGTGGCGGCCTTTTTCTCCAGCGCTTCGAACTGGACCGACACCTTTTCTGCCGGGTCAGGCGAGAGCAGGCCGCAGATGGGCAAAGGCAGCCGGGCAATAGCCTTGCCATTTTGGCAGACCACCAGTCCGCCCTGCATTTCCTCAATCGCTCTGACCGCTGCCAGTATGTCTGCATCGCTGGTTCCTACCGCGACAATATTATGTGAATCGTGCGCGACCGTGGAGGCGATGGCGCCGCTCTTGAGTCCGAAGCCCTTAACTACGCCGATGCCCATATTGCCCGTCGCCTTGTGGCGTTCGATGACCACGGCTTTCAGCAGGTCCTTCCCTGTATCCGGGTGGAATGTTCCCTTTGGGATTTTGACCATCTTCTTCATAGTGACAATCTGGCCGGGTATTATCTCGATGACAGGGAACAGGTCTTGATTAATCTTAAGTACAAGGCGGCCAGGAGCCAAAGGCTTTACATTGACCGTTTTCAGCAGGCGCGCAGGCGTTTTCCCGGCTACCTTGCCGATGTATTTGCCTCCCCGGGCGGTCAGTTTACCGTTGAAGAAGACCATGTTGATATCTATCTTTTCAAGGTTATTGAAGGTGATAAGGTTGGCGCGGCTGCCCGGCGCAATACGGCCCAGGTCAGGCAGTCTGAAGTACTCCGCAGGGTTAAGTGTGACCAACTGTACGGCGCGTATGGGGTCGAGTCCCAGCCTGATGGCCTTCCGCACCACGGCGTCCACGTCGCCGTCCCCCAGCAGGTCGGCGCAACTGCGGTCATCAACCACGAACATGCACCTGTGCCAGGTTTTATCCGTGACTAAGCAGAGCAGTTCCTCGAGGTTCTTCTCGGAGGTGCCTTCCCGTATCATCAGGCAAAGCCCGCGCGACAGCTTCTCCCGGCTTTCCTCGAGTTCGGAGTTTTCATGGTCGGAATATATGCCGACCGCCATATAGGCGTTCAACTGTTTGCCCCTCAGTCCCGGGGCGTGGCCGGCGATGACGTGGCCTGAGGCCGCAGTTATCTCGTCGATAACGGACGGGACGGCATTGATCACGCCCGGGTAGTTCATCATCTCGCCCAGCCCGATATTGTTCTTCCACTTGAGCAGTTTCTTTATTTCGAGGGCGCCGATAGCAGCGCCGGAGGTCTCCATATGGGTGGCCGGCACGCAGGAAGCGGCCTGGAAGAAGATGTCCAGCGGCAGGTTGCGGGCGCAGCCCATCACGAAGCGAATGCCGTCCAGACCCGCTACGTTGGTTATCTCGTGCAGGTCGGTGCAGATAGAGGTCACACCGTGCGGGACTACCGTGCGGGCGTACTGGGCGGGGTGCAGCATCGAGCTTTCGATATGGATATGGCCGTTGATAAAGCCGGGCGACAGGTACGCGCCTTTAAGGTCGATGACCTGGTGTCCTTCAGTGTAATCGCCGATGCCGGCGATGCGCCCGTTGTATACCGCGACGCTGTTTTTCTCAATATTGCTGGTGAAGACGTTGATGATGCGGGCGTTCTTAAGTACCAGGTCGGCCGGTTTAGCGCCGCGCCCCACTGCGATTAAGTCTGGCAGGCTCATTTCATCTTCCTCGTGTGCATCACTCAATATAGCAGATATTCGGCAGGTTGCGGTATTTCCCGTTCCAGTCAATTCCGTAGCCCACGATGAATTTATCCGGCACTGTGAAACCTATGTAATCTATTTGCACGTCCGTCTTACGGCGGGAGGGCTTTTCCGTGAGGGCGCACAGCCTGACCGAGGCCGGCCGTTTCCGTTTAAGGTATTTGATGAAGTAGGCCGTGGTCAGGCCGGTATCGATAATATCTTCCACTACCAGGACATGCCTGCCTTCGAC
The DNA here is from genome assembly GCA_903929005.1 of uncultured Dehalococcoidia bacterium. Lineage (GTDB taxonomy): Bacteria > Chloroflexota > Dehalococcoidia > GIF9 > UBA5629 > CAIMUM01. The sequence goes on from CAIYTC010000206.1 coordinate 17,728, forward strand.
CGGTTCATTCAGGCGGGACAGCACCTTGATTTGGCCGGACGATTCGGTTTGGCTGCCGTAGCTGGAGAGGCGTATGAAATCAACTTCGAGTGGCATATCGATTTTCCGTACCAGGTCGGCCAGGAAGATGAACGAGCCTTTGAGTATACCTATCAGCAGGGGGTTATTATCCTTATAGTCATGCTCAATGGCGCGGGCCAGCCTCGCTACCTCCCGTTCGATTTCCTGGCGCTTGATAAGGATTTTTAATTCGGTGGGCATGCTAAGGATTATAGCTGCGTGGTGGGCGGCTGTCTATTTATATTGAAAGAGTACGATAAATTGGACTATTGAATATAGGAATCGGTGAATTTATGAGGATCACAGCCCATTACCATGCTTTTTATGTTCCAATGGCGATGACGCAACAAAAATGTCATTGCGAGGATGTCCCCAAAAACGTCATTGCGAGGAGCGTGTCCCCAGGTCTGTCATTGCGAGGAGCCCGCAGGCGACGAAGCAATCTGTTGGCATAACGGCGACCTCTTCGGACGGTGAGATTGCTTCGCTGCGCTCGCAATGACAGGGGGAAAAAGGGCGAGCACCCAAAAATGTCATTGCGAGGAGCGTAGCGACGAAGCAATCTGTGGGCATAACGCCACCAACGGTGAGATTGCTTCGCTGCGCTCGCAATGACAGTGTAAATTGGCACTGGCGGGCCTGAAGGCCCGCCAGTGCATTACAGCCTGGTGACCAGCTTCTTGACTGCCAGGTTGAGACCTTCCAGAGAGAGGTCGAACATGGGGAAGAGTTTGGCTATGACCTGCACGGCGGGATATCTGCGCCGGTGGGCGACTGTCTATCTGAGAGGCTAAAAATTGCCCTTAGCCCACATAACACCACTATTGAACTGCGAAAAATATAGAAATGTAGTTATTGCAGGGGAATCTTTCGGGCGAGATCAATAAATTCGCGGGCATTGGCAAGCAACCGTCTTCAGCCGGCTTCCGACCACCTGTTGTAATAATCGGCATCTTCCCGCAGGCTTTTGGCTTCTTTCAAAGCATCCAACAGTGAGGCAGGGATAAGCTTTGCATTTACAAAAAGTTCCTTAACCGCTATTACCAGGCAGTAATGGCTGCGTTCGCGCATGTTCTTAGAATATAGCAGTGAGCGCGCTGCGTGGAACATTGCATAATAAACCTGGATAGTGGCCCACTTATAGTTTCCATCTGAAAAGGTTTTTTCTGCGCTATCCAGGTCAGATACGGCGGTTTCGAGTTCCTTTGCGGCAAGAGCACTACCATGCGAAAATGGCTTAATCTTGCCCTTTTGCAGGCACTCTTCGTATTCCGTGCTCAATATTTCCTCTCCCAGAGCGAGATGCCGTTCTCTATTTCGTGAAAAAAGACTTTGTCCGATTCTTTTAGATCTGCAAATTCCACCGGAGTTTTGACTATGGCCTGAAGTTTTCTGCTTAATTTTGTCGACGATATCGCCTTTTTTATTAACTGCGGTGCCGTAGTAAGGATAAGCAGGTCAATGTCGCTCTCGCGGCGGTCCTCGCCGCGGCTTGCGCTGCCGAATAGCGCTATTTTTATCGAAAGCGGTTCAAGCTTTGTGACTAAGGGCCTCAATGCTGTTATGTTTTGCAGGACTTTGAACTGCCTGATAAAAGAGTCGTCATATCTGGCTGAATAGAGAATGAATTTACCTCGTTGCGATTTATTGATAATATGAAGGTTTTGTAACTCGTCAAGGGCCAGGTAAATACCAGATTTGCTTACACTGACAAATTCAAGTATCTCACCGGCGGTAAAATCACTGCCCGTGTTCTCCGCGAGGAAGGAAAGCACCTTCAAGGTATTTGTAGAAAGTAGTATAGCCGGATCCTGACTGATTATCATTGTATATTAAAGAGTACAATAAATTGGACGTAAGTGCAATAAATTAGACTATTGAATATAGGAATCGGTGAATTTATGTGGATTACAGCCTGGTAGCCAGCTTCTTAATTTTCAATGGCAAGAGCACCACCTGTCTTTGCGCGGAGCCTCTTCCAAAAACGTCATTGCGAGGAGCCCGCAGGCGACGAAGCAATCTGTTGGCATAACGGCGACCTCTTCGGACGGTGAGATTGCTTCGCTGCGCTCGCAATGACAGGGGGAAAAAGGGCGAGCACCCAAAAACGTCATTGCGAGGAGCCCGCAGGCGACGAAGCAATCTGTTGGCATAGCGGCGACCTCTTCGGACGGTGAGATTGCTTCGCTGCGCTCGCAATGACAGGGGGAAAAAGGGCGGTCTCGCAATGACGGGTAAAAAAGGCTTTAAAATCGTTTTGCCGTAGGGGCGTACCTTCAGGTGCGCCCGTCTTTTAGGGCGGGTTTAAAAACTCTCCCCTACGTTGGCCTTGGCCGGCCTGCGCCCTTCCTTACCGCCTGGTGACCAGCTTCTTGACTGCCAGGTTGAGACCTTCCAGAGAGAGGTCGTACATGGGGAAGAGCTTGGCGATAACCTGCACGGTGGGATAGCTGCGCAGCACGGTTTTCTCCGGGTTGAGCCAGACGCAATGGGTGAAATGCGACCTGAAGTGCTTTAACGTATCGATGCCGGACATTTTCTGGTAGCCGTGGAAATATATGTCACCGTAGCGCTCCATCAGCTCTGAAAAAGCCATGCAGGCGTCGCCCACAAAGATGACCTTATAATCGGGCTCAAGGATTTTGAGCAGGTGCTCTATCGTTTCGCTCTTGCGCTGCTGGATATCGCTGTACAGCACGTCGTAGGGGCAATTATGGAAGTAATAATATTTGAAGGCCTTGAAATGGCTGAGCGAGTTGGCAGCCGAGAAAAGCTGGCTGCAGAGGTCGGCGTAGGGCTCCATGGAGCCGCCGGCGTCCATGATTAAAAGCAGCTTGATGGCGTTCTTACGCGGGCGTTTCCACATGAACTCGATCTCGCCGGCATTCTTGCAGGTGGCGTCGATGGTGCGGTCCAGGTCGAGCTCATCCTCGGGTCCCGTGCGGTTGAGTTTGCGGAGCTGCTTTAAAGCTACCTTGATCTGGCGTATATCCAGCGTCATGTCGTCGCGGTAGTTGCGGAAGTACCTCTGTTCCGCGATGCGCACCGCGCTGCGCATGCCGCCCGGGCCGCCCACGCGTATGCCCTGCGGGTTATAACCGGAGTTGCCGAAGGGTGAGGTGCCGCCCGTCCCGATCCAACGGTTGCCGCCGTCATGGCGTTCATCCTGCTCTTTAAGCCGCTTTTCGAACTCCCTCAGCAGCTCTTCGAGATCCATTTTCTGGATGGCCGCCATTTCCTCCGGCGTCAGTTGCGGCCTGTTTTTGGGATCGGTGAGCCATGCCAGCAGTTCCTCGGTTACTTCAAGGGGAGGGGCGATGCCGTTAAAATATTCCTGGAAGGCCACATCGTACTGGTCGAAATGGGTTTCGCTCTTGACCAGTATAGCCCTGGCCAGGTAATAAAAATCGCTCATGTTGCCGATCAGGCGTTTATCCAGCGCCTCCATCAGTACCATCCATTCCGTTATAGAAACGGGCACCTTTTTTTCCTTGAGCTTGTAGAAAAAGGGTGTGAACATGATAGGTCACTGCGCTATATTCAGTTTCCAGAGATATTATAGCCGCGGCCCTGGGGCTTTTTGCGAACGTGGTGGCTCACATAGTAATCGATGTCGGTTTCCTTCTTAAGCAGCGTGCCCAGGAAGGGGATCTCGCCGTCCTTGATCTTGCCGTCCAGCCCGCTGGCCATCAGCGCCTGTATCCAGTCGATCAACTCGCTGGTGGAAGGTTTTTTACGGAAGTCGTCGATTTTGCGCAGGACATAAAAGGAATCCAGCGCATCCTTGAGCAGCGAACTTTTAATATTGGGGAAATGCACTTTGACGATCTCTTCCATGAGGTCGGGTTCGGGGAACTCGATATAGTGGAAGATGCAGCGGCGCAGGAAGGCGTCCGGCAGCTCCTTCTCATTATTGCTGGTGATGATCACTACCGGGCGGAGAATGGCGGAGATGGTCTCGTCGGTCTCAGGTATATAGAAGCTCATCTCATCGAGCTCATTGAGCAGGTCGTTGGGGAATTCCAGATCGGCCTTGTCTACCTCGTCGATCAGCAGCACCACCTGGACCGGGGCGGTGAAGGCCTGGCCCAGCTTGCCCAGCTTGATATAGTGCTTGATATCCGAGACGTCCTTGCCACCGAAGCGGCTGTCATTAAGCCTCTGTACCGTGTCATAAATGTAAAGTCCATCGGAAGCCTTGGTGGTGGACTTGACGTTCCAGCGGATGAGCTCCTTGCCCAGTGACGAAGCGATGCTGTGTGACAGCAGGGTCTTGCCTGTGCCGGGTTCGCCCCTGACTATCAGCGGCCGCTGCAGGACGATGGATACATTGACCGCGTTTTTCAGGGGGTCCGAGATAACATAGTCGCTTGAGCCTTTAAATTGCTCGAATTGTTTTTGCGTCATGGCATTTCCTCCGGGAGTATCAGGGGTTCATATTAAACCCCCCGGCTTAGGAAGCCGGAGGGTGGGGTAATGAAATCCTGAAATATTCTGAGTAAAATTTTAGGTTATAGCAGGGTTAAAAGCAAATAAAGCTGATTTTAAAGACTCGCCCCTACGGTTCAAGAACGTAGGGGAGGACATTCATATCCGCCCGCAAAAAGATCCTGAGTACTCGGCCCTGCCTGATAGCATGTCTTTACGGGGAGCCCAGTCGATGCGGCAATCCCATAGCAGTGCACCACATGATATAATCTCGGATTAATACCCGGGCATTTCGATGAATAAATACACAATTGAGTTCAAACCGTTGGGAAGAAGGGTTGCCTGTCCCGCCGGCACTACGCTTCTCGACTGCTGCCGCAATAATCAAATACCTTTAGCCAGCACCTGCGGCGGCCAGGGCAAGTGCCATTCCTGCAAGCTGCGTATCGAGCAGGGAGACGTGACCTTGCCGACCAGGAACGAACTCAAAAAATTATCCCTTGAGGAATTGAAAAGGGGCTGGCGGCTGGCCTGCCAGGTAAAGCCTGCCGGTAACCTGGTTGTTAACTTGCCCGGGGGGACTGATCTGAGCCCTACACCTGCATTCAAAGAAGATTTATTATCCGGGATAGCGCCGGATGCAGAAAGGGGGCGCTTGCGCAAGGGACCGGGCGTAGCCATAGACCTGGGAACAACCAAGATAGCGGGATACCTGCTTAACCTGGCTGATGGCACGATTCTTGGCAGCCATGCCATGGCCAATCTCCAGTCTGTTTACGGTGATGACGTCATAAGCCGCATCACCTATGCCCTGAAGTCTTCTGAAAACTCAAAGAGGCTGCAACAAACTGCAATAAGCACAATGAATGGGCTTATTGTAGAGCTATGCTCGGGAGCGGCAGTTGAAGCGGGCGATATTGTGAAGTTAGCAGTATGCGGCAATACGGCCATGCACCACCTGGCGCTGGGCTTGCCGGTCAAGCAGCTTGCCTCCGCCCCCTATCTACCGGCTGTTAAGGATGCTGTAGAAGTTAAGGCGGGTGCCCTTGGTTTGGAGGTTTCCCCCGCGACCCCGCTATACTTCCTGCCTAATATAGGCGGGTATGTTGGGGGGGACCACGTGGCTGTGCTGCTGGCTGTGGATGCTCTTAAGCTGAAGGGTGCAGCGCTGGTCATCGATATCGGCACCAATACCGAGATCTCGCTGGTGCAAAATGGAAAGATTACCAGTGTTTCCTGCGCTTCGGGCCCGGCCTTCGAAGGTGGCCACATTGGACATGGTATGAAAGCGGGACCGGGGGCCATCGATAAAATCAATATCAGGAACAGCAGTGTCAAGTACCGCACCATCAATGGCCCGCGGCCGGTAGGAATATGCGGGTCAGGCATACTGGACGCCGTGGCCGAGATGCTTAAAGCCGGCATCATCGACGGTGGTGGCAGGATGGCAAAAGACCATCCCCTGCTACGGCGCAATGAGGGGCAGATTAAGATGATCATCGCCGCTAAAGGAGAAACGGCGGGTGATACTGATATCGTGATCACGCAGGGCGACGTACGCGAACTGCAACTGGCCAAGGCCGCTATCCGCACGGGCATCGATGTTTTGCTTGACAGCCACAGTTTGGCGGCCAGCGATATCAATAAAGTGATCATTGCCGGCACATTCGGGAGCTATATCTCTGTGCGTAGCGCAGTCGCAATAGGGATGCTGCCAGCCTTGCCGGCAGGACGTTTCAGCCAGGTGGGCAATGCCGCCGGCGCCGGCGCATGCATGGCACTGCTTTCCGCTGCAGAAAGAAAAAAGGCACAGTCGATGGCGCAAAGCGTTAAATACCTGGAGCTGGCTGAAAGGCCGGATTTCATGGGGCTGTTTGTCAGCGCTCTCCATATTGGAAAGAAACTCTGAGAAGCAGTTTAAGATGATGCTGGTGATGACCAGGGCTTAAGCCCTGCCTGAGGGGGCGGACCTGCATATCCGGCCGATCACCAAATTAATAATCATACCCCGTTGAATTCAGGCTGGTATTTAGCCGTTCCACGGTGGCCGGCCAGCGCACCCCTGCGCAGTTCCACTATCATGAAGGCCTCAGCCGGGGCGTCATATTCGCACCTGATGCCGAATTTTGAAGCAGGCAGGAATCCGAATCGTGGGTAATAGTCCGGGTGGCCGAGCACCACGATGAACGGGTAGCCGGCCTGGCGGGACTGATCTATGCCTGCATCGATGAGCAATGAGCCCAGGCCCTGCCGCTGGAAGGCCGGCAGCACGGCCACCGGCCCGAGGCCCAGGCCCGCAAGGTTGCCGTCCGGCGATTCAATGGTAACCGGGCTGAAGAGAGCGTGGCCGGTAACCTGGCTGCCACGGATGGCGACCAGGGACAGGGTGAAGCCGTTCCTTGCACGCAGCTTATCTACCAGGCCGGCCTCACCTGCGCCGGCAAACGCCTCTGCGTTTACCCTGTAAATACCCTGCCCGTCCCCGGCAATCTCCGGGCGTATAGTTAGCAGGATGGTTTCTTCAAAGCGGTCTTTAGTCAATAGATTATATTTTCTCCTGCATCAGTTTATCACTTTGGGTAACATTTATTATGAGTCAATTCGTTCTCTTTTGTGGTACGCCGTTGTCTGCTATCGTATAATTCACGTGATAAGGAGGCCTTACATGGAAATTGGGAATCACTGGACTGAAATAAAGCAGGTATTTGAGGATGGTTTTAAGAGCTGTTTTCATTATGCGGTAGCTACGGTAAATTCCGATGGTTCGCCGCATGTTACCCCCATCGGGGGACTTTACCTGCGGGACGATGAAACCGGCTTTTACTTCGAGGAGTTTCCGTCCAGGCTGCCGGAGAATCTCAAGCGTAATCCCCGCGTTTGCGTGATGGCGGTAAACGCCGACAAGCTGTTCTGGGGCAGGGCGCTGATGGACGGCAAGTTTCCCTCGCCTCCGGGAGTCAGGCTGCTGGGGACCGCCGGCCAGGCCAGGGAGGGCACACAGCAGGAAAAGGAGCTGTTTCAGAAGAGGATGGGCTTTGCCCGCTCGTTGAAAGGCTACAAGCTGATGTGGGCAGGCATGAGCCGCGTGCGTGACATAAAATTCGACGCCTTCGATCCTATTGATCTGGGTGCCATGATGGCCGGATTTGAGTAGAGAGGTTTCGTGCTTGAAATATCGCGGAAACAAACACATTCGAAAATTATAGGGGCGGGTTTTTAAACCCGCCCGCGGCTACGGGCCCCGCCGGGAGCTTTTATATTTCGTTCCTTACATAGAATTGTAAACGGTCGATATGAAGATATTATGAAAACTGGCGTCAGGTTTTATGAAATTTGAATCATTCCTTTCGTGAGTATAATTTAACTACTGGTGATGAATTCCTGGCGAACAGGGATGATATCTTTGGTGAATCTTAGAAGGAGGATTAAACATGAAAGAAACGCCGGATTATGAGAAATACCCGGTCAGTGAGGCTGAGATGGGCAAGCGCTACAAGAACTGGACCGAGGCGCTGGCCAGGCAAATGGTGCTGCTCTACAGGGTAGGCAAAGAAGTCGGCGGTGAGAAGTTTGTCGAGAGGCTCAAGCAGGAATATTATAAAGAGGGGCAGAAGGGGGCGCACTTCTGGATGGCGCTCTCCGGAAGCAAGCCGGAAGACTTCAAAGACTGCTCTAACCTGCATAAAATTCATGACCTGATTGACGATACCTTTGCCAATTACTGGGACGGCTATGTAGAGCATTCACACGGGGCGTTTGAAAAGGAACTTTACACCTGCCCGGTGGCCAAACAATGGTCGAAGGAGCCGGACTTGTGCCGGATACTGTTGGGCGAGTCGGCCAAAGGGATGGCCAAAGAGCTTAACCCCAAATTCAAGGGCCTGGGTTTCAGCAAGCTGCTCACCAAAGGGGATAAAGTCTGCCGCTTCCGCGTGGAAATGGAAGAATAGCAGGCGGATTATTATTTCCTGACCCGCTAAGCCACGGGCAGAGACAACATAATAGGAGGGAATTATATGGAATGGCAGGATTTATTGTCGGATGGATATGGACAGGCCCATTCATCATTGAAAAGTGTGCTGCAGGGGCTTACTGCCGAGGAACTGGACTGGCAGCCCAAGCCTGATTGCAACAGCGTCGGCTGGCTGGCCTGGCACCTGGTGCGCCAGCAGGACGCCGCCATTTCTCACGTAATGAAGGATAAGCAGTTGTGGATTACCGAGGGGTGGCATGATAAATTCAACCGCCCCGCTGATCCGCTGGATTACGGGACGGGCCAGAAGCCGGAACAGGTGGCCGCCTTCAAATCGCCCGCTATTGACATAATTGTAGGTTACTCGCGAGCCGTGAAGGAAAGGACCAGGAAATA
>CAIYTC010000207.1 GCA_903929005.1 uncultured Dehalococcoidia bacterium
CCCCGCAACATTGTCATTGCGAACGCAGTGAAGCAATCCCATGGTTAGTGACGTTATGCCTTGAGATTGCTTCGTCGCTGCGCTCCTCGCAACGACGTTTTTGAGTAGCTCCCCGCAAGGACGTTTTGCGCGCTCGATTCTGACCCGGTCAGCTTAATTCGCGTATTTTTTGTCTGTGGTCATCCAGCGCTTTTTCGTACTGGGCATCGAGCGAACTGTGCACTTCGCGCCACTCTTCCTGTAACTGCAGTTGCAACTTCTGTTCCAGTGACATCGGGTCGCCACGCTGAGGCCGCACGCTTCGCGATGCCTGCTGGATGGTCACCTCGGCCTTTTTCTTAAACTCAGAATATGTTTGCTGAATCGCGGCCTGGTATTGGTTTACCAGGTTATTAATGAGCACTAAGATAGCATCGAGCTGTTTCCTGTTCTCCTTAGTAATTCTAAGTCCTGCCATGGCCCTGTTTGTTTTACGCGTATCCTCGTCGTTATGTGGCAGGGTTATGTTGCGGATCAGTATCTCATCGATGCCTTTTTTCACGTATCTGGCGGCTTCGCCGGACGCTGATTTAGCCAGTTCGGCCGCCAGGTCGATCTTCTCATCCTGGAGGAACTGGGAGGCTATTTTATTTCCCTCGGGCACATATTTTATGTTGTTTAGCTCCTCGGGACTGACCTTGCCCAAACTGTCGGCTTTTTCCATGGCAATCTGCCAGGCACTTTTCATTTCTCCCATAGTTAGTACTCCATAAATTTCATTAGGTGAACAGCGCAGCAATGGCTACAGCGGCTGTGGTGATCTTCCTTGAGCCGTTGTAACCTATCCTGGTAGGACGGCAAATCTAATTCACAGGTAGTCATAATCACAGCGTCCTCCCCGTTATCCGAGTAGTACTTTTTTCGCGTACCAGCCCTGCTAAAACCGTACTTTTCATATAGCGCCTGCGCTGCCGTATTTGAGACACGTACCTCAAGTGTTACGTACTTAGCGCGCAATTGCATGGACAGGTCTATTATATTAAGCAGCAGCCATTCCCCCAGACCCTGGTGCTTGTGTGTTTTTCTGACTGCAATAGTCACGATATGTGCTTCATCAAACATCATCCAGATGCCGGCCATCCCGGCCAGCCGTTCCCTGCCGTAATTTGAATTATCAGCACCGCCAAAACGGTCGCGATTAAATAGCTGCCGGATATATGATACCACTTCTTTTAAGCCTATAACACCCCGCCCGTCATCTCCCGACGCGGCGCTGCTTTCCTGGTAAATCACTATATAGTGTGCCAGCTTGTTACGTAACTCATGCTGGAAAGAATTGGATGTTGGGTGAGGCCACTGGTCGGGGAAGGCATCCAGGTCAATTTCCATAACCTGCGGGATGTCCCCGGCTAACATCTTTCTGATATGATATTGGCTGTTACTCTCCATGAACATGACTAATACTGCTACATTTAAAATTTTAACATATTTGAAACCGATTTGCGTACAAATGAGGATACCTGTAATTTCTGTGCCGGCTTGTATATACTATAGTTATTATATAAAGAGGCTGATAATGAAGGAAAGAAAAGTCGTAGCTGAAATCTCGGTTGTGCCCCTCGGAACGGGCAGCGCCAGCGTTAGCGATTACGTCGCCGCCTGTATCGATGTGCTGGAAAAAAGTGAGCATGTAACCTACCAATTGACTCCTATGGGCACGATACTGGAAGGGCCTCTGGATAAGATACTAAAAATTACACAGGAGATGCACGCGGTACCTTTTCAGCGGGGCGCAACGCGTGTGATTACTACCTTGAAAATAGATGACCGCTGCGATAAAGTGCTGACCATGAAAGGTAAACTGGAGGCGGTACGCAGCAGGAGGCCGGAAGTCAAAACATAATGGGCGATATTGATTTAAGCGTACAGGTAACAGCCGGATTGCGGTTAATTAACCCTGTTATAGTTGCATCCGGTACATGGGGTTATGGGGATGAATACAACGACCTGGTTGATATCCAGAAACTGGGAGCAATTATCTGCAAGGGCACTACCTTGAAACCGCGTAACGGTAACCCTCAACCGCGCATTATCGAAGTCACGTCAGGAATTTTGAACTCGGTAGGATTGGAGAATATCGGGGTGGAGGCGCTCATATCAGATAAGGCGCCGGCCTGGGCAAAATGGAGCGTGCCGGTTATCGTCAATATTGCCGGGGATACGGTGGAGGAGTATGCAAGGGTTGCGGCAAGGCTGGAGGGTGTAGCCGGCATAAGCGGTATAGAAGTAAATATAAGCTGCCCCAACGTCAAGCGCGGCGGCATGCAATTTGGAACCGACCCCGTGTCTGCGGCGGAAGTCACTGCAGCGGTAAAAGCCTCCACCTCGCTGCCAGTTATAGTGAAATTAAGCCCCAATGTGACCGATATTGTTGCTATGGCGGAGGCTGTGGAGAAAGCCGGCGCTGATGCGATAACGCTGATAAATACGATCAGCGGCATGGCCATTGACGTAAAAAAGCGCAAACCCGCTTTAGGTAATATAACCGGCGGATTATCAGGGCCTGCGATTAAGCCGGTTGCACTGCTGATGGTCTATAAAGTAGCCGGCAGTGTCAAAATCCCGCTTATCGGCTGCGGCGGAATAATGAATGCCGGGGATGCACTGGAATTTATACTGGCCGGGGCGACAGCGGTAGAAGTGGGAACGGCCAACCTGGCGGACCCGCAGGCCGCATTCAAGATTATCGGCGGCCTTCACAAATACCTTGATAGCGAAAACATCCGCAAGGTCAGCGATTTACGCGGCGCCGCCAGGCTGTAGCCGCTCCCCCTATTTAATTTCTTTATTGGGTAAGCAGAGCGCGCGCAATGGTCAGGCGCTGCATCTCCGAGGTGCCTTCGTAAATCTCGGTGATCTTGGCATCGCGCAGGTAGCGCTCCATGGGGTAATCCCGGCAGTAACCGTAGCCGCCGTGAATCTGCAGGGCTTTATTGGTAACAAAGCTGGAAACTTCGGCGGCATAGAGTTTAGCCATAGCCGCTTCTTTCATGTAAGGTTTTCCCTGGTCTTTTAACCAGGCAGCGCGGTATACCATCAGGCGGGCGGCATCTATTTGTGTAGCCATATCTGCCAGCATCCACTGGATGGCCTGGTTCTGCGCCAGGGGCTTGCCGAACTGCACCCGCGTTTGAGAGTAGGCGAGGGCGTCATCGAAGGCGGCCTGTGATATGCCGAGTGCCTGTGCCGCAACCGTAACACGGCTGGAATCGATGGATTCCATGGCGTAACGCAGCCCTTTGCCCGGCTCACCGAGTTGGTTCTCCTGCGGTATCTTGCAGTTCTCGAATACGAGTTCGGCCGTCGACGAACCATGGATGCCCATTTTGTGTTCCAGCTTGCCCACGGAGTAACCGGGGGTGCCGCTCTCAACTATATATGCCGATATGCCCCTGTTACCCTTGGACTTGTCTTCCATGGCGAAAACCACGGCGATCGACGCTTCAGCGCCGTTGGTGATGAAGATCTTGTTGCCGTTGAGGACGATATTATTGCCCTCCCGCACGGCTGTCGTGGTTGTGGCGCCGGCGTCGCTGCCCGCGCCGGGTTCAGTTAGCACAAAACAGCATATTTTCTCTCCCCGCGCTATGGGGGCAACATATTTCTTTTTCTGTTCTTCAGTGCCGAATTTATAGATGGGATAGCAGGCCAGCGAAAGGTTGGCCAGGAAGATCGCCGCCACCCCGCCTGAGGCCCTGGCAAGCTCCTCACAGCATATGGTCATGGACAGGTAATCCCCACCGCTTCCGCCATATTTCTCATCGACGGTTATGCCGAAGATGCCGAGTTCCGCCGCTTTCTTGAATATCTCTGCGGGAAACTTGCCCTCCTCGTCTATTTTAGCTGCTTCAGGCTTGACGACATTGGTGGAGAAATCCCTCACCATTGACTGGAACATCTTCTGTTCCTCAGTTAAATAGAAATCCATTTAAACCTCCTCTTAATTTGTATATTTATTGTGCCATTTGTTGCCCGAGTAAAAACGCCTCTTTCAAGAAAGCCGGATGCTCAGTTAGAGCGTTACAGCTATCGATTCCCGTGAGCAATAATTCGCCCGCATATTCTATATCAAGAGTCTTATACCAGCTTTTTACAGTGGTAACTGATCCCTGGAAAAGATTAGTATACTTTGTCCCGCCGACCGAAATAAATAGGCCTTTTCTCAGGGCGTCCTTTTTCAGTCCGATTGGAAGCTTCAATAGGTACTTTATCACCCATAAAGCCTGGCAACGGTCTATCATAGCCTTAGCCTGGGCGGTTAGGCCCATGAAAAATACCGGAGAAGTAATTATAAAGCGGTCGAATTCCCTGATATCCTGATGGATTTGCTGCATATCGTCCTCTATCACACACCTGCCGCCCAATTGTATGCACCCGTCGCAGTGTTGGCAGGGCGAGATATCCAGATCGGACAGGATAACCTGTTTTACCAGCGCGCCCTGGCTGGCTGCTCCTGTAATTGCCTCATTCAGCAGGCGGTCGGTGTTGCATCCGCGGCGCGGACTGCCGGCGATAGCCAGTAACTTTAATTTTGGCGGGTTTTCAGCAGTATCCACGGTTGATTGAACCTGTCATCAAAACAAGTAATGATATAATGTAACGCCGGTGTTTTGCAATCAGCCTATATATTGGCTAAAATGTAGCAAATTTATGCTATGCAATTAAATACTGATTACGCCACATGAAAGAGGAGATGAAAGATGACAAAAGCTGAGATTTTGGGTAAAGCCAGGCAAGAAAAGAGGACTTTATTAACTGAGATTGAATCAAAAGAGCTGTTGAAAGCCGCCAGGATCCCGGTGGTTGAAACGAAGCTGGCAACATCCAAAACTGAAGCAATGGAACTGGCCAAGAAAATGGGATTTCCCGTGGTGATGAAAATTGTATCGCCGGACGTAGTGCATAAAAGTGACTCAGGCGGCGTAAAACTGAATATTCTGAATGCCACGCAGGCGGGTAAAGCGTACAGCGAGATATTAGCCAGCGTGAAAAAACATTATCCCAAAGCCAAAATAGTGGGCATTACCGTGCAAAAGATGGCCAAACAGGGTATCGAGGTCATCATCGGCATGACCAAGGACGCGCAATTCGGCCCGGTCATCATGTTCGGCCTGGGTGGCATCCTGGTTGAGGTACTGAAGGATGTTTCCTTCCGCATAGTGCCTATGACCAGGAGGGATGCTGCTGAAATGATAAGCGAGATCAAAGGCTTCCCGATCCTTAAAGGCTACCGCGGCCAGGACCCGGCGGATGTTCCTTACCTGGAAGAGCTTATCGTTAAAGTATCGGACTTTGTAGATAAGAACCCTGAGATCAAAGAGCTGGACCTCAACCCGGTTTTTGCTTACAAAGTTGGGGCGCTGGCAGTAGACGCCAGGGTCATTTTAGAGCCCGTTTCTTAGCTTTGAGTACTGCCACAACCGGGAGAAAGCCCGTGCGGCCCTTTCCGGTGTATGGAAAGCCAGGTGCTTGCCGTCCTGCTGTAAGCCGTTGATACAATCACCGTTGTATGTGCCGGAGACGGCCGACATGAAAGGCTTGTGGGGATGTTTTTCTGCCAGGTAATTTAGAAACATCTTAATCGTTTCGCCAATGTTCGGGGTAAAAGCAACCTGGGTAAAAAGCACGCCGCCAAGCTCATCATCAGAAAGCAGGATATCCATCACCTCGCTCATGGCACGTCCCTGGTCAGGATACCCCATCATTATCGGCCAGTAATCCACCGGGTTGCCGACCTTCAGCCAGGCGGGCGCCAGCCTGGTCAGTTTTGCGGCAGTATCATCAGACAAATTGGCTATCTCCAGTTCAGTATCACGCATGGCATCCATGGCCAGTATGCCGGCAGCGCCGCTGAATGTGGCAACCGCGATCTTGTTGTTTTTCAGCAGGGGCGCCAGGCTGAACATCCTGACCGTGTCATAGAACTCTTCAAGGTCATTCACACGGATAGCCCCCGCGCTTTGCAAAGCTGCATCCCATAGCAGGCTGTTACCCGCCAGCGAGCCGGTGTGCGACTGCATAGCCTTAGCTGCCTGCTCGCTTCGGCCGGTTTTTAATACGATTACCGGTTTTTGTGTGGTCACCCGTGCCATAGTCTTCAGTAAACCCTGTGGATTATTGACGCCTTCGATGTGAAGGCCGATGACCTTGACCTGTGGATCGTTTTCGAAATATTCCAGTGCTTCTATGAAGCCGATATCGCAGGCGTTGCCGAGGTCTATGCATTTACCGGTCAACCTGAATTCGGGCAGGCCGTGGAAGAATAAGCCGGATTGGCACACGATACCAACAGGATTCTTATCAAGTTTGATGCGGGCAAACGATGAACTAAAATTGATGAAGGCGTTGGCAGTCCCGAACGTATTCGGCCCCAGCACACGTATACCTGTAGTTTGCACTATCTCTGTCAACCGCCGGCTTAGTTCATGCCCCTCCCTGTCCAGTGCATCGCTGAAACCTTGGGCGACTACGCTGGCGCACCGGATGCCTTTATGGGCGCAGGATCGTAACATGTCAGGCACAATTTCGCGTGCTGTGACAATGAGCGCCAGGTCTACGGGGCCGGCTATTTCGGAAATGTCAGCATAAGCTTTAATGCCGAGTATCTCGCTGGCATTGGGGTTTATGGGGTAAAGTTTACCCTGATAGCCATATGAAATGAGGTGTTCCATGATATTCAGGGAGAATTCACCGGTTTTACGGGTTGCTCCCACTATGGCGACAGACTGCGGTTCGACGAACTTCTTCATAACCTCTACGATTTTCATGCCGCCCTCCTGGTATGGAATTTTAATTGAGCGTAAAGATCTGAATAGTCTATGATGCAAGAGTGCATATTGTCAAAGGTTAAGAGGCTTCTAAATATTTGTGCAGGTGCTTTCTTTACGATATACTTTATAATAGTGGTTGAAGTTTAAGGTTATCAGTCACTTAGTTAAATTATTTTGATTTACTCCAAATCTGGGTGACCACAGCTCTAACCAACTAAAGATAAAGGAGGTCATCCAGTGAGTTTTCAGGATAAGACCATCCAGTGTTCTGATTGTGGAAACAGTTTCACATTCGCCGCCCAGGAACAGGAGTTTTTTGCGTCTAAGGGCTATACCAACGAACCCAAGCGTTGCCCCACCTGCCGTCAGGCCAGGAGAACGGACGCCGGCAGTAGTGACAGGCGCGCTCCGGGTAAAATGACGGCGGCCGTGTGCGCAGAATGCGGACAGGCTACTGAAGTGCCATTTCAACCACGGGAAGACAGGCCCGTGTACTGCACAACCTGTTATGCAAAAACCAGGCTCGGCAGATCCCGCTAATCCCTCAGGAAACAAGACAAAATCCGGCTTAAACCGGACTTGCCTTAAAACCAGCCTGCCGCTAAGGGTATTTTGCAGTCGGGAAATTAATTGGAGGTATTCAGATGAATATTTTTGTGGGTAACCTGGCCCGTGAAGTGACGGAAGAGGATATCAAAGCGGAATTTGCTGCTTTTGGTGAAGTAACCTCTGTAGCCCTGATTAAGGATAAATTCAGCGGCCAGCCACGAGGGTTTGCTTTCGTTGAGATGGCTAACCAAGAAGAAGGCGATGCGGCTTTAGCCGGGCTCAAGGGTAAGATGCTCAAAGAAAGGACACTTGATATCAGCGAAGCAAGGCCGCGCACTGATAGCAGGGGCGGTGGTGGCAGGTCAGGCTTCAGCGGCAAGCGAAAGCCCCAGAGACGGCGCTAATCTCTGAGCTTTGCGATTCATAGGTGCATTAGCAGTCCCGCTATTTGATCGCATGAAGGATGCCGTGAATGCAACTGCCAGGTGAAAAAAACGGGCCTTTGATTTATCAGGGGCAGCCAGCTTGACGCTGTTAAAAGGGCTTGGTAGTATAAAAACCTCCTGGGGATATAGCTCAATTGGGAGAGCGCTGCGTTCGCAATGCAGAGGTCGGGGGTTCGAATCCCCCTATCTCCATTTTCCGGTTGCCACATAATTCCTGACTTCAAAATATACAGGGGATACTTATGGGGCCGTCAGTAGCAGATACGGAGAGATGCGGTGGATGTCCGGTCAAATTTTAAGAGCCAGGGGGATTAAGTTGATCATGAAGCCGGTGTGGGTCAAATTTCTGGTTAACCGTTACTCTGCGATACTCGCATTTTTCCACGCCGCAGTGCAGGCAGCGGTTAAAATCCCCGCTTGCTGAGCTGATACCTATCCCTGCACAGACCGTAACTGATTTCTTGGGTATCATCATGCAATGATCATTCAGTAGCACTCCAATGGTTTGCGCGGGTATCAGGCTGAAAATTAAGCGCTGGTCTGTCACTGGCCAATCCAGATACCCCGGGTTGAGCCAGGGCCCAATTTCTATGCCCTGCTTAGCTGCGCGCCGGCAGGCGATGTTCTGCACTTGATAGCCTATCGCGCCCAAAGCTACTGTGCCTGCTATGTCGAGGTTTAACGCCTCTGTGTTCTCCCCTTTGGCTAAAAGCGCTGAAACCCTCTCCTCTAATGTACCACCTATGGTATATAGAGATACACCCAGTAACATGCTTCCCTTCCACAGAGAGCTTATCACCTTCCCGATACTTAGAAGCAGGCCGTTTTCCAGGATTAAGCAGTCATCTTTTAATTGCGCTATGGGGAATTCCTGGTATATTGCCCTTGGCTTGGCCAAGTTCATGGCTTCATTTGCCGCGCCGGACACAAGTTCACGAATTGCAGGGCCAGGCTGCTTTTTATCGTTATATCCATGGATCGCCAGGATGACCTGCGGGTCTATCCACGCTTTCAGGTTATCAATATGCCCTGTTGAAGTCATATACTTAGCATTTTACCAGGCTATCGCAGTTTGTGCCAGGTGAGCCATTACATTGGCGGATTTTCGGAGAGATCGACGCGGCATTGTTAATTTATATTTCAATTGTCTTATAATAGCTTATAGTCCAGCACATATAGAAGGTGGTAATCGATATGAAACAAGTTAAGCACCGGGTATTTGATGCTATCGGCAATACGCCGCTGGTGGAACTGAGCCAAGCAGACGGGTTTAATCCTAAAGTGAAGATCTACGCCAAACTGGAGGGCTGTAACCCGGGAGGCTCCATCAAGGATAGGCCGGCTTATTACATGATCATTAAAGCTGAGGAAGCCGGGCAGTTGACGCTGGATAAGATCATCGTGGAACCGACCTCAGGCAACACGGGCATTTCGTTGGCTATGATCGGTTCTGCCAAAGGTTATAAGGTCAAGCTGTTCATGCCGGAATGCGTAAGCACCGAGCGGCAGATATGCCTGCAGGCATTCGGCGCTGAAGTAGTGCTCACCCCGGCCAAAGAGGCAACCGACGGCGCTATCCGGCGGGCCTGGCAATTCATCGAAAAAGAGCCGGATAAATACTATATGCCAAACCAGTTCGATAACCCCAATAACCTGCTGGCTCATTATGAAACAACGGGACCCGAGATCTTTGATCAGACCAATGGTGAGGTGGATGTGTTGGTTGCCGGGTTGGGCACCTCAGGCACACTGATTGGCACAGGTAAATACCTGAAGGAAAAGAAACCGGGTGTAAAAGTGGTGGCAGTGGAACCTACCGAAGGCCACACCATACAGGGCTTGAAGAATATGAAAGAGTCGATCAACCCCAAGATATATGATACGAAAGGGTTCGACGAGAAAATTACAGTGGAAGATGGTGAGGCCTTTGAAATCACCAGGTGGCTTGCGACTAAAGAGGGCATTTTTGTGGGCATGTCCAGCGGTGCGGCGGTCGTCGGCGCGCTGCATATCGCCAAACAAATGGATGAGGGTAATATCGTTGTTATCCTGCCTGACCGTGGCGACCGCTACCTGAGCACCACCTTGTTCAGATCGGTCTGTGCTAAATGCCCGCCCTAATGCCGGGCCATCGCTGACAATTCAACTGTTGTTGGGGACAAGGTATTGGATGGTGCCATCCGGCACAATAGCCGCTTTCGCTCCAGCGGGATAATCCTGCTCCAGCAATTCTAAAACGTCACACCATTTTTTCACCCAAACCGTGCCTGGTATAGACAGCCAATCCGCCATGGAGTGTTCGAATTGCGGACAGAGCACGATCACTCTTTTAAGCCAGGGCAGAGAGTAATTAACAGCCTGGAAATGCCTTCCCTTAACGGCCTTCCCGAAGCTGCCGATCAGGTAATGGACAACCTGTCCAGCGGGGCAATCCATGATCAGCACCAGGTCGCCGCCCTTTTCTGTTAGCATGGTAATGCCGATTATCATGCCGATAATGGCCTCGTTGCCTTTGCAGAAAGTGTTGACGACGGCTACGTCGGTGGCCGGCACAGGTTTGGTGGCATAGTGAGGAACGGCGTATTCAACGGCACTATAAAATTCTGACTGTACATCGCCACAAAAGATGGCGCAAGCCTTACCATGGCCATTGATGATGACGTCAATTTTGAAATCAAGCGCGGCCAGGCCGGCGGCTTCCTGGAAGTCCTTCAACAGAGGATTTTCAGTATAGTTGCCCATACCTATAGTGTTGCCCTTGCCTTCAGTCCGGGCCTTAAATTCAAGGCTGTGGTAGTGCTCGATTGATTCGATAGAGGAGACACCGGGGAGTATGATCTTGCCGCCCCCGCCAAAGCCCGTTTGCGGGTGCGTGATTACCGAGCCTATACCTATTTTGAGGTCACAGTTCATGACCTCTGAGTTTACATAAAGCTCAGTACCCTGTGATGTTTTGCCGGCGTAGGTGCAGTTCTCGTAGATGTTGTGGTTGTAGACGGGGAAGCGGTCGAGGATGTTGGTACCCAGCTTCTTTTCGAAATCCAGGTAAGTATGAGCAGCGTGGCAACCGGTGGCGCAGATAAGGCGGATGGATTTATCGGGTAGTCCAGCCTCCTTAAGTTCTTCGATGATATAAGGTAGAAGGGTGGCGGTCGGTGTGGGCCGTGAGTTATCATCGAAGATAATTGCCACATTCTTTTTACCCCTGGCCTGTTTACTCAGCGGAGAAGTGCCGATGGGGTGGGAAAAGGCCTTTTTTATCTGGGCAGAGGTCAGTTCGGGAGCAGAGTGACCGTTCATCAGGCAGGGCACAACCTGCCACGAGGCCGGGAAGTCCAGCTTCATCTCCCCTTCTCCATGCCACATACGGTTTGGGACCACAAAGCTGTTGCCAATCATTGCCGGAAATTATATCTTTTACTCAACGCCATTTCCAGTTGAAAAAATGAGTACAGACTATTTAATAGCCATGCAGGTAATAAATATAAGCAAACCATATAGGAATAGATGAAGTAGTATTATTATTACCATCGAAGCATCATTGCTATCAATGTTTCCAGGCCAAAATGGGAGGCTATTCTACGTTGGAAAACAGCTTGTAGGATTTATCGATGGGGGGCATTTTGGGCTCGATAACTTTCTCGGCGTCGATGAGTTGGCCGTAGATGGGGTCGGACTGCCAGCCATCGATGTGCAGGTCGTGCTTGATGGCGGCCTTATAGCGGCTCCAGTCGGCGCTTAAGTAAAGAAAGATCTGCTGGGCTGCCCTTGAGCCTTCGCCGTGGATGTGATCTATCTGGTAGTAGTTATGCGTCATATCCTTGATCATGCGTATGACTTTGATCCTGTCTGCGGTGGGTACACCGGCTTTAGCGCCGAGGTATTTGTCAATATAATCATGTATCTCGGGATTCTTCCAGTCACGGTAGCTGGGGATGGTGGTGGCAATGCCGCCGCAGATATCCTGGGAGATTTGGCACATCTGGTGGAAGCTGTCAGCAAATATGAATTTGGCGGAGTTGGTGAGCATGAGGTCGGGCACCATCATGCCGGATGCTTCGTCCAGCTTTCCCTTGATACAGGACATCTCTCCCAGGTTGGCCACAGTATTGGTGATCATCGCCATCCAGGCCAGCTTGTTCCGGATATGCTCATATTTTTCCAGGCCGTTATATTCGGTTATAAGCCTTACCGCGCCGGTCAGCTTTTCCAGCTCGCCGACCATTTTGCAGGTGCCGAAAAGGCGATGAAAGCTGGCGAAGCCGTAGGTGATATCCCTGGAGAACTGCCATTCCTGGCACATAAAGACCCTTTCCCAGGGGATAAATACGTCATCGAAAACAATCAGGCACTCGGTAGGCTGCAGGCCGCAGGCATGCGGGTAATCCCAGGCGGCCTCTTCGCCATAGGTCCTGGTGACCGGTTCAACGGCCAGCAGCTTGATGCCTTTAGTGCCCAGGGGGACAGCAAAGGAAAGGGCGTAATCCTTGTCCTCCTCACTGTGAGTGCGGCAGGGCAGTACAATGGCCTCATTGGCGCAAGGAGTGGCGCTGATGTGAATCTTGGCGCCCCTGACGATGATGCCATCCTTTTGCCTGTCAACTACGCGGACATAAAAATCCTTGTGCTGCACCTGCTGGGAGGCGTGCAGGCTACGGTCGCCCTTAACGTCCGTCATAGCACCGGTGATGCCCACATCGCCCTTTTGCAGGAATTTGCGGTAATTCTCAACGCGTTCCACGTAGTTGGTGCCCAGCGCCTTGTCCATCTTGTTGGCAGCCAGTGTGCAGGCTGCCAGGGCATCTACTCCCATGCAATGAACAAGGAAGCCGCCGCCGGAGCGTATGCCGGTAACGAAACACTCACGTCTGCGCAGGAGCTCCTCTTTGGTCCTGGGTGGAGTGAGCAGGAAATTTACATCCTCACCTTCGGCATTCCTGGTCACATAAAGGTCACGGAACTTGGGATCGTGGGGCAGGGCGTAGTCCAGGGCCGCTGCACGGATTATAGTGCGCAGCATCGGGTGGGTACGGACATCCTTGACCCTCTCGCCCAGGCAGTATACGACCCTGCCATCATCCAGGCTTTTTAAATACTCTTCAACCGTCCTGATCATGCCATAACCTCCATTAAGTATTAAACTCTATTTTATAACAAGCAATTCTTACCAGATATGTAAAAATAACGTGAAAAAACCACCTGCTATACCATTTGACAAATAGCTGTGTACAGGCCGATAATTAATTAACGTTCAAACGATTACTGATGGTTCAGTAAGCGTATCATAACTTATTACAAATAATTATGTCAAAAAACATCAGGACTTACAGCACGAACGAGAAATTGGTGGAAGAGCGGCGCAGCCAGATTATCCGCTGTGCCGTCAAGCTGTTTAATAAAAAGGGCTTTGACGGAACGAGCATGCGCGATATAGCGCACGCATGTAAGATGACCTCCGCCAATATCTATAACTATATTGAAGGGAAGGATGACATTATCCGTCTTATAATGGAGGGCGGCCATGTCCGTAGCTATCAATTTATCAGGGAAGCTAATGAAGGGTTGGAACGTCTGGGCGTAATCGAAGCCCTGAAAAATGCAATAAGCCTGTTCTTCCGGCATATCGACGGCGCCAGGGCGGGAGTCACGTTTCTCTACAGGGGAATTGCATCGTTCAGGGACGATATCCGTGCACAAGTTTTAAAGGTGGAAGCAGACGAGACAGCAGTTTTCGAAAACATCCTACACAAAGGCTGTGCAAGTGGGGAGTTTGAGGTTAACGGCGCCAGGTTGCTGGCTGATAATATTATTTCCCTGGGCCAGATGTGGGCTGTGAAGCATGGGATGTTGGGGGGACGCTACACCATTGACGAATATACCAGGGTGCAGACAAATAGCATCCTGCGGCAGATACAGTTGAATGGCAAGCCTGACTATTACCTTAAATAGCTGGTTGCTGTCAAAGCTATGACCGGATAGGACAGCCTGCAAGTTAGCATGTTTAAAGATACGCTGAACACGAAAATATTTTTAACTGACAGTGATTTTGAGGAGCTTTTCGGCCCTCGTATCACCCGTTTGGTCAGGATTATGAATAAAGCGGCGGGAACTGTCTGTCCGCCCTGCAACGGTTTCTGTTGTAAGAATATACGCTGCCTGTTTTATTCGGAGTATTTCAGCACTTGCCCGATATTTGACAGGAGGCCGCGGGAATGCCGTTACCACTTCTGCCACGAGGTCTTTACCGCCGCACCACTGAACGGTGAGGAAAAGGATATGCTGCAGCAACCTGTTGAGGAGTTGATATGCGGTGATAGGGGCGGGATAGCCAGGCTGTTCTTCCTCTTCCCTGAATTTCCGTTGGATGAAAAGGGGCTGGCGTCTTTGGGTATTAAGGGAGAAGTAGAGCAGTTGATGAGGGAATTTGAAAAAGGCAGATTGGACGAGAAAGCTGCGTTCGTTCAACTAAAAGCGCTATGCCAGGGCTGATATTCTAAGAGGAACATGTAAAAGCTGCACGCCGCCCCAACTGCATGTCGAAGCCGGAATAATAGTTGATTAGCTCTTGACCATAACCAGGTCAAAGATATAGTTTTTAATCCTTGCGGTATATTCGCGGTAGAAGAAAGCGGTGCTGTCTATGATATATTGCTGTTCAATGCCCAGCAACAGTGCGATAAAGACGGTGGCTATATAATGCTCATCCACTTCAATAAAAATTCCCTTACCTTTACCTTCGCGAAGTATTTCCACCAGGGTTTCCCGGTAGCCCCTATATAACTTGCTCAGTATCCGCTGCATGCGCTCGTTAAATTTAATCTGCGTTAAAAAATCAAAGGTTACATAGATGTATTCCCTCTCATTTTCGACCAGGTCAAAGGCCTGATTCATAAATATCTCCAGTTTTCCCCTGGGGTCGGCAACCGGTTCAAGTGTCTTTTCCAGTGAAGCGCGTATGCTTTGCTGCATCTCCCTGAGCAGCGTGACCAGCATATTTTCCTTGTCCTTGAAATAGTGATGTATCAACCCTGATGAGACACCGGCGCGTTTAGCTATATCCATCATGGTAAAGCTGTGGTAGCCTTTCTCGGCAATAATTTCGTAGGCTGCACGGGTGATCTGCCTTTTCCTGAAGCTGGCGATTTGCTTGCCCCTCTGCGCACGGTTCAGCTTGACCGCACCCTTAACTGCTCCGTTGGTTGGATTCGTCTTTTTTTTCCTCGGCGCCATTACAAACCCCTCTTAATATCGGTTATTTCATAATTACAAATCCTGATTAATCTACCGGCAGAGTTTACGATGAGACTCAAAACTAATTGGACAATCAATCAATGAAGTACTTTAATAATATATGAAATCATTTGATATGTGAAGCCTTGAGCAGAGGCAAGTGAGTATAAAGCTTATGCAGATATGCCTTGCCTGCCTCTGGACATTTTCAGCGTGCATATGTAAAAATATTCTTCAGGTTATATTTTGGATAGTCATCGCCCATATAAAACAGGAGGCAGGTGCAATGAAAGGTTTAGCAGGTGTATTGTTGGCTGTAGCAATCCTGGCTTCGGGATGCGCAGTGTCCGCAGGCAAGTTACTCATCGTTACCGAGGAAAACCCGCCCTATAATTTTACGGATGAGAGGGGAAATATCACGGGGCAATCCAGCGAAATTGTGCGCGCCATTTTAAAGCAGACAGGCAGCGACGCTGCCATTGAAATGAAGCCGTGGGCAGAAGGGTATGACCTGGTGCAAAAGCAACCTGGTACAATGCTCTATTCCACCGGGCGGATGGACTTCAGGGAAGATCTGTTTAAATGGGTGGGGCCTATAGGCTTCGCGGATGAATGGTTTTACGCCCGGCGCGGATCGGATATAAAAATCAGTTCACTGGACGATGCGCGGAAAGTAAAATCCATTGCTGTTTACAGGAACGATTCCAACCAGCTTTACCTTATAGAGAAAGGCTTTACCAACCTGGATGTAAGTGAGAATGACAGTCAGTGTATAAAAAAGCTGGTAGAAGGCAAAGTCGATCTCTGGCTGGGGCCTTCAGAGGGTTTACATTTCATTGCTTACAATGTGGGCATCAATCCGGCTGAGATTGAACCTGTGTCATATGTCAGGCGGGCCGAGTGGTACATTGCCTTCAACCGGCAGACAGCTGATACGACTATACAGGCCTGGCAGAAAGCACTGGATGAGTTGAAAAAAGCAGACAAGCCGGAAGAAATGAGTTTTTATGATAGTACCATCACTGCATATGCCCTGCCCCGCTATACTACGGGCAGTATAAACAAAGACATAGTTGTCCAACTGGCGGAGCAGACGGCCAGGGATATTGCCGCGGATAAAGGCGGGACATTCAAGAAAATCGATGCCGGCCAGAGCCCTTACCGTGATAAGGAACGGCCCGATCTCTACGTGTACGTTTTTGACAAATACGTAACTGAGGCAGCTAATGCCAATAACCCGGCGGTTGTCGGGCGCAATCTGAAAGGGGTGCCTGATATGGCCGGCAAGCTTTTCCGCGACGCCATCGTGGAGAATGCACTGAAAAATGGGTCTGGCTGGGAGGATTACGTATTTACCCTGCCGGGCAAAATCGGCCTTTACTATAAATCAGTATATTACAAGCTGGTAACCGGGAGCGATAGCAAGCAGTATATTGTATGCGTAGGTAGATATAAGGATAAACCTGAATAGAATTTACCCTGACAAAACGTTTTGTCTTGACATACGATCCGTATATTTGTAGACTATCTTTTGCCTGTCTTTTTTGGCATAGCAGTACTTAAAGGTATACTGAATTGTTGATCTCGGAAAGACGTAAAACCAATTGTATAGTCATCGACACAGAGAAATGCAAAGCCTGCCACTACTGCATTTCAGTTTGTCCCAGGGACATCATAGGTACCTCCAAAGAGATCAACCGTCTGGGTTACAATTATGCCGAGGTGATATCCGATAAGGCACACGAATGCACGGGCTGTAAATCATGCGCAATCATGTGTCCTGATATTGCCATTTCAGTTTACCGCTGCAGCAGATCAGAAAGCGGTACGATATCCTGACAAATTTACCTTCGAGGAGCCGACTGATGCCTGAAAGAACCCTGATGGGTGGTAATATTGCTGTAGGCGAAGGCGCTTTGCTCGCCGGTTGCCAGGCTTATTTTGGTTATCCCATCACGCCCCAAAATGACCTGCTTGAGTTTATGGCGCGGCGCATGCCGGAACTGGGCAGGGTATTCTTACAGACCGAGAGCGAACTGGCTGCTATCAACATGGTGTACGGGGCCGCCGCCGTCGGGTTCCGCACCATGACATCCACTTCAAGCCCGGGGTTCAGCCTGCAGCAGGAGGGCATATCCTATATGGCAGGCGCCGAGATGCCGGCTGTGATAGTGAATATAATGAGGGCCGGGCCAGGCCTGGGCAATATAGGTGGCGCGCAGGGGGATTACATGCAGTGCACCAGGGGTGGAGGGCACGGGGACTATTACCTGATCACTTTAACCCCATCAACCGTGCAGGAGATGATGGACCTGACCATGCTGGCCTTTGAGCTGGCTGACAAATACCGCAACCCCGTGCTGGTGATAGCCGATGGGTTTTTGGGGCAGGCCATGGAGCCTGTGACCATACGTGAGAAAGTCAAAAAGCTGCCTGAAAAGAAATGGGCTATAACCGGCGCTAAAGGCAGGCCCAAGAACCTTATTAACTCATTTGAAATGAATCCCCTCGACCATCCGCGCAGGATAAAGCTGCTGTTGGAGAAATTCGAGAGGATGCGTGTTCACGAGGTCAGGTACGAAGGGCTCAACCTGGATGACGCCGATATAGTTTTAGTGGCCTACGGGAGCGCCGCCCGGTCGGCCATAACCGCCATGAATATAGCGCGCAAAAATAAGCTGCGTGTCGGCCTGGTGCGGCCCATCACGGTGTTCCCCTTCCCTTACCAACCCCTGGCCGATCTCGCGGAGAGGGGATGTAAATTCGTGGTCGCCGAGATGAGCGGCGGTCAGATGATAGAGGACGTCAGGATAGCCGTAGGCAATCAAAATGAAATCAAGCTGGTGAATAGCTATGGCGGGGTCCCGCTGGAAGCCGACCCGATATTTGAAACGATAGACCTGTTAATGTAGTTGAGATTGATATGAGCAACGCCGATAAGAACGATTACGAGAACGTGATATTTGCCCGTCCGGACATCATGGTGGACCGGTCGACGCATTTTTGTCCCGGCTGCGGCCACGGTATCATCCAGCGCCTGGTGGGCGAAGCGCTGGAGGAATTGAAATTGCATGAAAGGGCGATTTGCATAGGCTCCATCGGGTGCACGGTGACCGCCTATGAGTACTACAAGGTGGATGGGATGGAAGCGCCGCATGGGCGCGCGCCGGCGGTAGCAACTGCCATAAAGCGCTGCAGACCCAACCTGGTCCCCTTTTCCATACAGGGCGATGGCGACCTGGCCTCCATCGGGACCGCCGAGATCGTGCACGCCGCCGCCAGGGGTGAGAAAATCACCATTATTTTTGCCAATAATGCTACTTATGGTATGACGGGAGGCCAGCTTGCGCCGACCACGCTGATGGGGATGTACAGTTCTTCCACGCCGGACGGCCGCAATGCGGCCCAATCAGGTTTCCCCATCAGGGTGAGCGAAATGCTGGCCACGCTGGACGGGCCGGCCTATATTGCCAGGGTGGCCGTGAACAGCCCGGCCAATGTGCGTAAAGCCGGCAAGGCTATTAACCTGGCCTTCCGCACGCAGCTGGCCGGACTCGGTTTCGCCATGGTCGAAGTGTTATCTATGTGCCCGATCAACTGGAAGGTGGAACCCGTCGACGCCCCTGAATGGATGGTCAAGAACATGATACCGCAGTTCCCGCTGGGCGAATTCAAGGTGTTGCCCGCGGTGGCAGCTTTAAAGAAGGCGGACAGGGAATGAACTGGGAGATAACCGTCTCGGGGTTTGGGGGACAGGGCGTGCTCTTTATCGGCAGGCTGCTGGCAGATGCAGGCTTTAATGCCGGCCTGGATATCACCTGGCTGCCTTATTACAGCGGCGAGAAAAGGGGCGGTATGTGCTCCTGCTTTGTAAATATCTCGGATGAAAGGATAGGTTCAATTTTTATCACCCATCCCGATGTGGGCGTGGCCATGAACCCGGCGGCCATGAAAATGCTGGAGCCTACGGTCAAGACGGGTGGTTTGCTGGTGGTCAATACCTCCCTGGTAAAAACAAAATCTGCCAGGCACGATATAAAGGTAGTCTACGTGCCGACTGTTGAAGCAGCTAAGGAACTGGGTGACGAGACGGTCGGCAACATCATCGCCCTCGGCGCGGTTATCGCCAATGCGCAGGTAACCACTACCACGAGCATTATCAAGGTGTTGAACCAGATGCTTTCCAAAGACAAGAAGCAGCTTGAACTGAATAAGGCCGCTTTACTAAAAGGCTGCGAGTACTCGTAGGCCTGCCGGGCTCCTTATATTCCTCCCTTTTCTTCCAACAGTACGCTATGACCCCACAAAACGTCATGGCGGGCAGCGCAGCGACGAAGCAATCTCGCAGCGGGGCGCCGGACAATCAGTTTGCTTGAAGGAGGAAAACAGATTAAATGAACAGTAACGCTTTGAAAGTGAATCCCCGCGATAATGTGGTCATTGCCATAAGGCAAATAGCCAGGGGTGAAGACATTGTGGTCGAAGGCGTGAAGCTGCTGGCGGCGGCTGAGGACGTCGCCGCCAGCCACAAGATCGCGCTTACCGATATCAAGGCCGGGGGAAATATCCTCCGTTACGGCGAGCCCATCGTGCAGGCCAGGGATGATATACCGAAGGGACAGTGGGTGCATGTGCATAACACGCGGCCCATCGAGCGGATCTGAATAAAGGAGCGTGTCAGAGATGGAATTCAAAGGATATAAGCGGGCGGACGGCAGGTACGGGGTGCGCAACCATGTGCTGGTCGTTTCATCGGTCAGTTGCGCCAACGGGGTAGTCGATGCGCTGGGGCGCATTTTCCCTGATATTGTCACCGTGCAGCATGCCTACGGCTGCGGCTACGGCCCGGATGATTGGGGGACAAGCTTCAAAATGCTCAGCGGATTGGTCAACCATCCCAACGTTGGCGCGGTGCTGGCTATCGGGCTGGGCTGCGAGCTGCTCAAGGCCGAACACCTGATAGATGCAGTCGAGGGCAAGCCGGCCGAGGCGCTGGTTATACAGCAGGCGGGCAGCGCAGCCACCACTAAAAAGGGCATTGACATTATCGAGAGATTTATCAAACTGCTTGAAAGACAGCAGAGGGAGCCCGCACCGTTGAGCGGGTTGCTGGTCGGGCTCAAATGCGGCGGCTCCGACGCCTTTTCCGGCGTTACCGCCAACCCCTCCCTGGGGGTGGCTGCCGACTTGCTGGTGGGTGAAGGGGCTGCGGTAGTCATGGGCGAGGTCACCGAGATGATCGGCACCGACCACATACTCAAGGGGCGCTGCGACAGTCCCGCGCTGGGCGAAAAGCTGCAGAAGCTGATACTCGGTCATGAGAAATATGTTAAAGACGCGCTGGGCGAGCTGGCCGGCCTGGTCATCGCCCCGGGCAATATCGACGGCGGACTCTCCTCCATCACCGAGAAATCGCTGGGCTGCAATGCCAAGTCCGGTAGCACCCCTATACGCGAAGTTGTGGACTACAGCGCCAGGCCCGCCGGCAAGGGTCTGATCATCATGGATACGCCCGGCTATGATATTGACGCTATGGCCGGCATGGCCGGCGGCGGCGCGCAGATCATCGTCTTCACCACCGGCCGGGGCACCCCGGTCGGATTCCCCGCCGTCCCCGTCATAAAGGTATCCAGCAATTCCAACACTTTTCATAACATGAAAGGAGATATCGACGTCAATGCCGGCTCAATATTAGATGCGGGCAAAACGGTCAGGGATGTGGGACGGGAGATATTTGAATGCATCGTGCGCACGGCCAATGGCAACCCCGCCTGCGCTGAAGCAAACCGGTCGGCCGTGTTCAACTGCCTCAAGCAGGGGCCGACTTTCTAATTCAGGGGTGTATACTACCATTAGTATAAGATTGCCGCGGCCGCTGCGGCGGCCTCGCAATGACACCACAAAAACGTCATTGCTGGAAGCCCCCCTAATTTGTCTTTGCGAGGAGCTTGCGACGAAGCAATCTCAAGGCAATTGAATTGCATTTGAATAATAATTACGCTGGTCTTAGAATAGCCCCTGTTGTTTCAAATTACCCGTCCGTCCAAACAAAATCCAAGGAGGCGTAAATGGTAACCAAAACAAAGGGTATGGGGGAACTGTTTAAGGAGGTTATCAATAAGGGCCTGTGCACCCTGTGCGGAGCATGCATAGGGGATTGTCCGTACACCGTCTTTTACCGTGGCAAGATACGCATGCTGGACTTCTGCAACCGCGAGGAAGGCCATTGCTACGAGTACTGTCCGCGGACGCATACCGACCTTGATGAGATAAGCAATAAATTGCTGGGCGTTCCTTTCAGCGGGGCCGGGATCGGGACTGTCAAAGACGTTTTCATGGCCAGGTCGAGGGATTCAAAAGTCAGGTCCAAAGCACAGTATGGCGGAACGGTCACTACGCTGCTGCTGCTGGCCCTGGAAAACGGCCTGATAAATGCGGCCATAACAACTAAAACAAGCGATGAGAAATTGCCGGAAAGTTGCGTGGCTCATTCTGCCGCAGAGGTCATGGAAAGCGCGGGGTCCAGCTACATGGCCTACCCCGTGCTGGAAGCCGTTAACCGCATCCCAAAGGAAAGCAAGGACAGGTTGGGTATTGTCGTAACCCCCTGCCAGGCCGTTGCCCTGGCCAAGATGCGGCTCAATCCACCAACTCAGAGAAATAGCCTGGACAACCTCAGACTCTCAATTGGATTGTTCTGCACCTGGGCGCTGGACTACGGCCGCTTCTACGAGTTCCTCAAGAACAACGTTGACCTGGCGAAAGTGAATAAATTCGATATTCCCCCACCGCCCGCCAATAAGTTCGATGTATATATGGGCCAGGAGATAAAATCCTTCCCGCTGGACGAAGTCAGGAATTACCGCATGGCTACCTGCGCTTACTGCCTCGATATGACGGCGGAATTTACCGATATATCCGTTGGCTCGGTGGAGGGTGTCGAGGGCTGGAACACGGTGATCGTACGCACACAGCGGGGCATGGATATAATCGCGGATGCTAAAAAGATGGGTAGACTTGACATAAAAGACCTGCCGGATCAAAGCCTGACTCATCTCAAGGAGGCCGCCCTGAATAAGAGGGCGCGTGCCGTACAGGAGATAGTCAAAAAGACCGGCGACAAAAACGAACTGATGTACATAGACATTTCGGATAACCTGAAGCAAAAGCTGCTCGGTCAGCGGGTAACCGTACAGGGAGGACATTAAAATGTCTAATATCGATATCGATGCCCCGGGCAGCAACCAGTTATTTATCGGCAATGAAGCCATGGCGCGGGGGGCGCTGGAAGCGGGCGTCGGCTGGGCATCGGCTTATCCCGGAACACCATCGTCGGAGATCCTCAGCAGCCTGGCTGAGGTAGCCAAGAAACGCGATATTTACGTGGAGTGGTCGGTCAATGAGAAGGTTGCCATTGAAGCGGGGGCAGCCGCGTCGTTTGCCGGCCTACGCTCGCTGGTCGCCATGAAGATGAATGGCCTCAACGTGGTTATCGACTTCCTTTCAACCATAATTCTCAGCGGCATCGGCAAGAAGGGCCTGGTCCTGATGGTAGGCGATGATCCTGCTGCCCATTCCAGCTCCAACGAGACCGATTCGCGTCCCGTCTCAAAGTGGCTGGACATACCGCTGGTTGAGCCCGGCGATTTCCAGGAAGCCAAGGACATGATGCCCTACCTGTACGATATCAGCGAGGAATTCGGCACCATCTGCATCCTGCGCAGTGTAACCAGGGTTGCCCATGCCAGGGGCAATATCAGGCTGGGTGAAATTCCCAAAGTCGTGCATAAAGCGCGCTTTGAGCAGTACTATGATCCCGCCGCGCCCATGCCCACCCCCATCATGTGCATACCCAGTTCCTTCCGGCACATGTTCCAGCATGTACGCATCGACAAAATCAGGGAGAAATTCGAGACCTCCCCCTACAATAAATATGTCGGCCCTGAAAAACCCGACCTGCTGATCGTCACCGCCGGTTCGGGCTGGCTATATTCGCAGGACGCCGTAAACGCGCTCAAGGCCGAGGACCGCATTGGCATTTTGAAGCTGGGCACCCTGTGGCCGCTGCCCGAGAAATTGGTCAAGAGCTGCCTTTCTAAAGCGGACAAGGTCCTTTTCATCGAAGAGACCGACCCCTTCCTGGAGGGCGTCATCATGGAATTCGCCGCCGGTTTCTCGCCCGAGAGCAAGCGCAACCTGTTCTATGGCAATCACACGCGGCACCTCAATTCCTTCGGCGAGCTGACGCCCGATGCCGTGATCAAGGCCATCACCGGAGTGCTGGATATCAAGTACCAACCGCGCGACGCAGAATACATGAAAAAAGTTGAGTCCGTGCCGCAGCAGTACGTCATGGACCGGCTGCTGACCTTTTGTCCCGGCTGCCCGCACCGGGCCTCTTTCTGGGCCATCAAGGACGCGCTGGCCATGGATGGGCGTCACGGCTTCGTCACGGGTGACATCGGCTGCTATACCATGGCGTTGGGTCCCGCGGGGTTCTTCCAAACGCGGACGCACCAGTGCATGGGCGCAGGGGCCGGGTTGGCCAACGGCTTCGGCCAGTTGCGCCGGTTCGGTTTTGACCAGCCGGTGGTTTCAGTGGTGGGCGATTCCACTTTCTACCATTCCATCATCCCCGCTCTGGTGAATGGAGTGCACAACCATTCCGACTTCACATTGGTCATACTGGATAATGGCGCGACAGCCATGACCGGTTTTCAGCCGCACCCGGGCACCGGGCTTACCGCCATGGGAGAACCTGCACAGCAGATAAGCATGGAAAATATCTGCCGCGCCATCGGCGCGCGGGTGGAGGTGTGCGACCCGTTCGATTTGAAAAACACCACCCGCACCATGCTCGACCTCATCGAGCAGAAAGAAGGCGCCAGGGTTGCCATCATGCGCCGCACCTGTGAATTGGTCAGGCAGAAGAAAGAAGAGAAGCCTTACAAAATGAAAATAGATCCGGAGAAGTGCCTGGGTGAGGATTGCGGGTGCAACAGGCTGTGTACCCGGGTTTTCCGCTGCCCGGGATTGATCTGGGATCCTGTAGCCGGCAAAACAAAGATCGACGAGGTGATTTGTAACGAGTGTGGCGTCTGCGCCGATATCTGCCCTGAGGGCGCCATCACCAAGGAGGCGGTAGCATGAACAAGCTTGCCAAAGACCCCATCAATGTAGTCGTGGCTGGTGTCGGTGGCCAGGGCAACGTCATGGTCACGCTCGTGCTCGGTAATACCCTGGTGCACGACGGTTATTTTGTCACCATCGGTGAGACCTACGGCGCGTCGCAGCGGGGCGGTTCAGTCATGAGCCACCTGAAAATATCGGCCGAGAAGCAGTACAGTCCGCTCATACCGGAGGGCCAGGCTGACATAGTGCTGGGCATGGAGCCGGTGGAGACGCTGAGGGTGCTCAAGTCCTACGGCAATCAGAATGTGGTCACCGTGCTCAACCCCCGTCCCATCCACCCTGTTGATTTCACCGGCTCGGGGGCCGGCTATCCGGATATGGAGTCGCTGCTGGCGCAGGTAGCCGGCATGTCGGCCAAAACCTACGTAGTGGAGGCCACCGGGGAGGCGCAGAAGCTGGGCAATCCCATGCTGGCCAACATGATCCTGATCGGTGCGCTCATCCAGACCGGCCTGGTCACCATCAGCCGGGAGGCCATCGAAAAAACCATCAGGGACATGTTCCCCAAAGCTGTCAAGGAGAATATCGCTGCGCTGAGCAAGGGCAGGGAGCTGGCAGCCGGGCAGTAATTGCCTCGGGTTGAGACGCAGGGTACTATTTTACTGCGATGACCTCGATTTCAACCGGTGAACCGCCCGGGATTTCCTTTACCGCTATACAGGTGCGCGCCGGAGGGTTAACGGGGAAAAAGGCTTGGTATACCTCGTTCATGGCGTTGAAATCGGCCATCTCCCGCAGGTAAACGGTGGCTTTGACTATCTTGTCCATGCCGCTGCCGATATATTCGAGCGCCCTTTTTATGTTGCTGAGAGCCAGTTCCGTGCCTTTCTTAACGTCATCGGTGATACTGATACCCTTCTCGACGTCGATCGGGGTCATGCCTGAGACGAAATAAAAGCCGTTGGCCTCAATGATATGGGAATAGGGGCCGCCCTTGATGAGAAAATCGAAATCGTGAACCTTCTTGTCCATACAACCTCCTCGTTGTCAGAGCTTTTTAGGGTATTTAACAGCACATGTCCCATATTGTCAACAGGTAAAGCAGGGTTTGGCGCTGCCATTTTTGCTGTACAATATACATGGCCCGTTTCAAATAATACCTGAGAATAAAGGAGGCCGCAGATGACTAAGCCGGCAGACCCTATTGAAGTATATGCGAAGCTGAAGGCGCGTATTGACGAGAACAAATTTCCCATTGAGCCCATCTATTTCGAGTTGGCCAACAAGATTTTCCCCGGGGATAAGGAGATCATGCCGCGCATCATGGCCCGCCTGGCCAACGCCGAGCAGGCCAGGATAGTGGCGGCGCTGCCCGATCCCGGCCTGCCCGCCGGGTCCGGTAAGACGATGGAGGTATCTGACGCCTTCGCCGCCGGGCTGGGCATGGATAAGGCCGTGGTCACGAAGCATATCCGTGAGCTTTTTGAGAAGGGCATGCTTTTCCCCACCAAGAAGGGTCCCAACATGGCGCGCACCTTCCTGCAGTTGCACGACGCCGCCCTGGGCAACCCCGCCTATGACAGTAGTCTGGGCCGGATTTATTATGACCTGTGGGGTTTTATCGAGGGTCCCATGAACAAGCCTGCGCCCAAAGACCTGCGCGCCGACCATACCAGCGAGTTCCGGGTGGTGCCCCGCTGGCCCTCCATAAAGGACGTGCCGGGAGTTCAGCCCTTTGAGGACGCCCGGGCCATCTTGAAATCGCGTGACCTGATCGCCCTCATGCGCTGCGTCTGCAAGGCGTCGCACACCGATCGCTGGTGCGGCATTCCCGACGAGTCGTGTATTACGCTGGACCGCACAGCCCAGTACAACCTGGACAGGAAGACCGGCAGGAAGATATCCGCGGATGAAGCCATATCCATCATCGAGAGATACGATAAGTTTGCCACGGTGCACCTCACTGTGAACCAGCGTGAGGTAACCCAGCTTCTCTGCAACTGCCACTACTGTTGCTGCCTGGCCATCAAGTTCGCAGAGAAGAGCCGCTTTATCTCGGAGGTCGATGCTGAAAAGTGCAAGGGCTGCATGGTCTGCGTGGAGAGGTGCCAGTTCCAGGCCAACTCCATGAAAAAGTACGACGGGATCGAGGGCGAAAAAGCCTTCTCCGACCCGGAGGTATGCCGTGGCTGCGGGAGCTGTGTGATCACCTGCAAGTCGGGCGCCAGGACCATGAAGCTGGTGCGTCCGCTTGAGCATGTGCCGGAGGCGCTCAGCATCTACTAACTTTCGCTGGCCCGGGACGGCCTGCCGGAACGGGACATTTGAGATGGGACTTTTCCATTGCCCACTGGGGGCGCCGTATTATGACGACGATGCCTGCATCGATTGCGGGCTGTGTTACGCCACAACGTCCCAAGAGAAGGTGGGCGCCTCCAGGAAGATCAAGGAATATATGAAAGCGCATGCTGCCCGCACATCCGCCGTGAGCAAGGTCGCCGTTTGCGGCAAGGGAGGGTCGGGAAAGACGACCGCCGTTGCGCTGCTCACGCTGGCGCTCAAAGAGGCCGGGCGCAGCGTGATAGTCATCGACGCCGATGAGTCAAATCCCGGCCTGGGCAGGATGCTGGGGATCGAGGGCGAGCCGCAGCCGCTCAGCGATTTATTCCGCGAAGATGGGCTGTTCTCAGAGCGTGAGCGGTTTGGCATGGACGATATCCCACCGGGATTCGTATCGGCTGTGGACGGCCTACGGTTTATGGCGGTGGGCAAGATACGCGACCCCTTCCAGGGCTGCGCCTGCTCGCTGGCGGAGTCGGCCAGGCAGATAGTTGAAAAGCTCGACCTGAAAGAGGGCGAGGTGCTGATTTTGGACATGGAAGCCGGGGTTGAGAGCTTTGGACGGGGAGTGGAACGTCATGCTGATACAATACTAATTGTGGTTGAGCCGTCGTTCGAGTCGATTGCTGTTGCCGGACGGATTGCCCGGATGGCGCAGGGCATGGGAATCGGCCGGGTGGGCGCAATCCTCAATAAGGTCGCCTCTGATACCCTGGCCTCCCGCACTACACAGGAATTGGAGAAACAGGGCGTGAAAGTATTCGGTGTTATAAATTACAGCCAGGAACTGGCCGAGGCTGCCTTCGAGGGCAAGCCGGTGAAAGACGGGGTGGCGGTCAAGGAAGCCGGGACCATTATTGCAGCAATGCAGGGATGGTAAGGACGGCCTGGTGCGGTAGCGTGGGATTTGCCCACTTGGCCTGCATTCCCAGCGGAGAAAAGGTCTTTGAGGCATATGCGGAGCATAAAACACCAGCAGCCTACCGGGTCTTCTGGCATTACGGTCCATCGAGTGGCATGATCACGATCATTGCCATCACCTCTCACCCGTAGTCACGGCCCGCTACACCACTTGACAAATAGCACGGATGTTCTATAACATATTAGTACACTTGTGTTAAGTTGAGTAAATATACAGGAGGCGTCTGATGTTAGGTGAATTGCATATCAAGAATTTTGCTGTGATCAGGGATCTGGCCATGAATTTTGTGCCCGGCTTAAATGTAATCAGCGGTGAGGAGGGCACGGGGAAGTCGCTGTTGGTTGATGCTTTAAGCCTGTTGATGGGGGCACGTGCGCCATCGGGATTGATACGCAGCGGGACGAAGTCGGCACGCGTTGAAGCTATCTTCTGGCCGGCTGACGCCACGGTGAGCAATATAAAAGGGATTCTTGAGGAAAATGGTATCGAACCAGAAGTAAACGGGATGGTGCTGGTCACACGGGACTTTCAAGACGGCGGCAAAAGTGTGGCCAGGGTAAACAACCGGGCGGTGCCGTTATCTTTATTGCGTCAGCTTGGTAAGAATCTGGTCGATATCCACGGGCAAATGGAATATCTTTCCCTGCACGATTCCGCTAACCAGTTGAAACTGGTGGATGTGTACGGAAACCTGCTGGATATGCGCAGGGAGATGAAGATACTTGTAGATAAACTGAGGGACAGGGAAAAAGAGCTGGCTGCCGTGCAGAATGTTATCAGGGAAGGCTATGTAGATTTGCTGCAATACCAGGTTGAAGAGATCGACCGCGCCCGCTTGGAAGAGGTTGATGAGGAGCAGCTACATCATGAGAGGGATATTTTGCGTCGGGCGGGAGCCATAAGCGGGGGTTGCCTGGAGGCGTATACAAGCCTGTTTGGAGATGACAGGTCGGCGTCTGTATCAATCCATAAAACACTGACGTGCCTGAGGGGGATCAGCTCTGTAGACAGCCATATTGCCGCATGCAGGGAAAAGCTGGAAAATGACCTGGCCAGCATTGAGGAGACGGCCAGGGAACTGCGGGAATACTCGGAAAAAATCGAAAACAGCGGGGAGAAACTCGAAGAAATCGAGCACAGGATCGACGCCCTGGATACGCTGAAGAGGAAGTACGGCAACAGCCTCGAGGCTATAATAGCATTCCGCGATAAGACAAAGGCTGAAATTGATGCGTTACAGGACCGGCAGGAGTTGAAAGCCAGGCTGGAAGCGGAAAGGCAGGAGTTGAAAACAGAGGCAGGCAAGAAAGCAGAAGGACTCTCCCTGGCCAGGAGGCATGCGGCTGAACAACTGGTGAGGCTGGTGAATGGCGAGCTATCCGACCTGGGCCTCGATTGGGCTAAATTTGATATTTCGCTTTCACGCCGGGAGGATGAAGGTGGCCTGGCTATTACCGGTGGTAAATCCTACGCATATACAGCCGACGGCATAGACCGGCTGGAGTTCCAGGTGGCGACCAACCCCGGTGAACCGATGAGGCCGATGGCCGCCATAGCCTCGGGCGGCGAGACCAGCCGGATTGTGCTGGCGGTGAAAAGCGCGCTTAAAATAGCCGATCCCATACCAACGCTGGTTTTTGACGAAATAGACATGGGGGTTGGCGGACGCAGCGCTGACTCGGTGGGCAGGAAGCTGGCTACACTGGCTAATTTTCACCAGGTGCTGTGCATAACGCATCTGCCGCAAATAGCCTGCTTCGGCGACACGCATTTTAAGCTGGTCAAAGATATAGAATCGGGCCGGGCTTCCAGCAGGGTGCAGTTGATAGATGGCCAGGACAGGTTGAAAGAACTGGCTGCTATGCTGGGATCCGAACGTAACGGCAACGTGATGTTAAAGGGCGCCGAGGCGCTGGTGAAAAATGCTGAAAAATGGAAGAACGGCGCCAGGGAACTGGTAGCTGCCTGATACTGAGTTTAGCGCATCCGGCCTTTAGAACGATTTCTGATAGATAGCTATAATGGCTGCCCTGTCCAGCGGCCTGGGGTTGAATTTAACCCAGGGAGCGGTTTTGAGGGCGTTAGCGGCCAGCTTTTCGAAGTCTGCCTCCTTTACACCAAGGCTGCGCAGCTTGATATGCATATTGACTTTCTTTAACCATTTTTCTGTGGCTGCCAGGCCGTCAGCTTCAGCAAAAACGTTCTTTCCCAGCAGTTTGACGCGTTCTTCACGGGCGGGCAGGGTGTACCCCATCCATTCAATCAGCAGCGAAGCCAGGCCGTCACCGTGGGCTATGTCATACTCCGCGCTCAACGGGTGCTGCATGCCGTGCAGCGTCATAACGCCGGTTCCACCGCCCAGGCCGGCGAACTGTGAACAGGCTATGGTGCTGGCCCAGCTTAGATTGGAGCGGTGCCGGATGTCCCCCAGATTGGCCAGCACTGCCGGAAGTGACTCCACCACTGTACGCATGGATGACTCGCGCAGGGAATCATTGATAAGTGTGGATTCATGGGCAGTAATATAGCTTTCAACCAGGTGGCAGAAAATATCCACACCGCCCTGGGCGGTAGGCTTGGCTGGCAACGTGAGGGTGAGCGCGGGGTCAACTATTGATACTGCCGGGTACATCGAAGCTTGCATCAGCACCACTTTTTCGTGGCTGTCCCAGTTGGTGAATACAGCACCGTTGTTAGCTTCAGATCCGCTGGCTGCCACCGTAGGGACGAGTATAATTGGCAGTGCCCTGGTTTTACCGCTTACCTTGCCCTCGTAGTGGGCAAAGATCGGGTCGCTGCCGGCGGCTGCCAGTGCTATGCATTTGGCAGCATCCATGGCGCTGCCGCCGCCCAGGCCAATCACCACCTGCACGCTATTCTCCCTGGCTACCCGGGCGCCTGCATCGATGGTGGAAGCGCGCGGGTTGGGTTCAATCCTGTCAAAAACAATCGATTTGATCCCGTTTTCAGTCAGGTCGTTGACCACCTTATCAATGACGCCGGTGCCGCGCATGCTTTTCGAACCGCTGACAAGCAGGGCTACCTTTCCCAGCCTGGCTGCTTCTTTGCCGAGTTGCGCAAGGCTGCCCTGGCCTATGATAAACCTGATGGGTAAATAGAACCTGCTGATTCCCATTGTTGCTGCCTCCTGTATTTAATTTTGTTGCCAGGTAACGGGAACTGTTTAAATGCCTTAAAGGATGATATCAGAAATTACCGTTAATTGAATAGCGATAATATTTGAATTTATCCAAACAATGACTTTGTATTAAAAGCTACCACAGGGTTCTTGAGCGAACCGATTCCCTCTATCGTTATCTCCACCACATCCCCTGCTTTGAGCGGACCGATGCCATCGGGGGTGCCCGTAGCGAT
The DNA here is from genome assembly GCA_903929005.1 of uncultured Dehalococcoidia bacterium. Classification (GTDB taxonomy): domain Bacteria; phylum Chloroflexota; class Dehalococcoidia; order GIF9; family UBA5629; genus CAIMUM01. The sequence goes on from CAIYTC010000207.1 coordinate 30,804, forward strand.
AACATCACCGGGCAGCAATGTCATAATACTGGAGATGAAATTGATCAGCCTGGGTATGCCGAATATAAGGTCACAGGTATTGCCCGACTGTTTCCGCTCCCCATTTACATGTGTTTCTAATTTCAAATTGAAAGGTGAAACAGCGGTCTCGATACAGGGCCCGATGGGTGCAAAAGTATCGTAGCCCTTGGCCCTGGTCCATTGCCCGTCCTTCACCTGTGCAACACGGTCGGTTACATCGTTAAAACAGGTATAGCCCAGGATACAGCCCGCATAATCCTGCTCAGATATGTTTTTTGCTGTCTTTCCGATGACAATGCCGAGTTCGCCCTCGTAGTCTATCCTCTCGGGCAATGGCGGCAGAACAATATTGCCGCCCGGGCCGATGATGGCGGTGGAGGGCTTGAGAAAAAGCAGGGGAAGCCCGGGGAGTTTTATATTAAGTTCATCAGCATGCGGGCGGTAATTCAACCCGAGGCATACTACCTTGCTGGCCGGGCAGGGCGAAATCAGCTGGACGTCCTTCAGGGAAACTTGCCGTCCAGCCGGTTCAAAGATATTGTCCTGTCTGCCCGGTTGTGGGAAGGGGGCGCCTGTGTAAACCTCAATAAGATCGTTTTGAAGCACCCCGTAAGAAATACTATGCTCATACTGGAAGCGCACTATTTTCATTACAAAGACCTCGGTACTCTTTTTATTTACGTCCCGGAGTTGCCGCCGTTGCCTGTATTTGTTTTCTTTCATCCTGCGAAAGCATACAGCCGCTGATACAGGACTTTTTGCATAAACCATCGCAGGGCTCAATATGAACTGTCAGGTCAGCGCCGCCCAGTTTTTCCCTGACGGCTGCGGTCATTTTTTCCGTGATGGCGTGAGATTCGCTGACCGTCATCGCCCGGTCGACCACGACATGTAGATCTATAAATCGTGAGGCCCCGGCTTTTCTTGTCCTGACGCGGTGAATAGAGCGGACGGTTGGATACCAGCTTTCCAGGTAGCGTGAGAGCCAGAGCACCTCATGTACAGGCGGACTGGTATCAATGAGGTCCTTGGTGGCATCCATAGTTAGTTTCAGGGAAGCCCGCAGGATCAATAGGGCTACCAGCATGGCTGCAAGCGGGTCAACCCAGGTCAGGTTAAGCTCCGGCCAGAGCTTTTGACCGGTCCAGATAATGGAAAGGCCGGCCAGTACTCCGGCTGAGGTCCACACATCGGTCCTCAGGTGCCACGCATCGGCAATTAAAGCCGGCGAATCTGTTTTTTTACCGACAATGAAAAGGAGCTTGGATACGATTAGATTGGCCAAAACGGAAAAAAGCATTACCGCCAGGCCCCAATCAATCGTCTCAAGAGCCTGTGGGTGGAGGAGCTTGTTAATAGCTTCAACTACGATCCAAACCGCCGCTATAAGTATTAACAGGGCTTCGGCCAGGGCAGAGATATCTTCGACCTTGCCATGTCCGAAGGGGTGCTCAGCATCAGGCCGCTGGGCGGAAATGCGTACTGCGAAGAAAGCGATTACCGACGCTATCAGGTCCATGGAAGAGTGGGCAGCTTCCGACAAAACTGAAATAGACCCGGTAAAGAAACCGGTTATGAGCTTAAGTGTGACCAGCAGGCTATTTGATACTATTGAAAGCAGCGCTACTGATGTTTTCTGTTGTTGGTTGTCCATATTTTAATTAACAAAACTCCGTGGAACCTGTAGTCCCACGGAGTTTTAATCCGTTGCTTTTAGCCCGACTGCGCCCTTCCGTACTTGAGGGCCGCCTGATCAAGTAACATCATTATAATTATTTTTAAATTTCACAGTCAAGCCTGCTAAACCGAAAGGGGGGCATCTATGGCAACCTGAAGAAGCTTATTTAATAATGAATGAAGGACTGGTATAATTTGGCTGGAGAATATATCCAGTTTTACATAATATGTCAATCACGATAGAGAATCTGGCTAAGCTGCGGCATTTTGCCGGCGTTGAAAATGACAGGTTGGCCGGACTACCGCAGCTTTTTAATCAGAAACCTTTTGTAAAAGGGCAGACGATTGTATCCGAGGGCGACAAACAGGAGAACCTGTACTTCGTTAATGCCGGCGTAGTAAAAATATTCAAGACTTCTTCAGAAGGCAAGGAACAAATAATAATAATTGTCAGGCCGGGCGAGTCGTTTAACGATATAGCTGTATTCGGTTCAGGTTATAGCCCTTACAGCGCGCAGGCGTTGGGCAACATAGTCATATACTGGATCCACAAGAATGACCTGCTGCCTTTTATGGAAAAGAACTGGAAGGTAGCCCGCAATGCACTTGCAATAGTCTCTGAGCAGGAACGCATGCTGCTCACGCTGATAGAAGACCTGTCTTTTAAAAATGTCACCGGCAGGGTAGCTAAAATCTTGCTGCAAAACTCGGAGCCCGGACCGGATGGCTTCCAGAAACTTACCCAATATGAGATGGCGGCCATGGCCGGGACTGCCAGAGAGGTAGTCGGCAGGTCATTAAAAAGCCTGGAAGAAAATGGTGTTATCAGCCTTGAAAGGCACAGGATTGTCATAAAGAATAAGGAGTTGCTTACTCAACTTGCAGGTTTAAATTAAGGTGATTAAGGTCACATAATAACTAACGATTAACTGTTACAATTCCAGATTAGTAGTTTGCAGGAGTAAATAATTTGCCGGTAATGCCCATATTTGACCAGGCCAAATGCGACGGTTGCGGCCTTTGTGTTACGGTCTGCAGGTGTGGGGCCCTTGTCATGACTGAAAAAATGGTGGCTATTATCCAAGTGGATAGCTGCGGATGGTGTACCGATTGTGAGCTGGTTTGTGCTACAGGGGCATTGCAATGCCCCTTTGAAATAGTGATGTCAGAAGGCTGACCCGGGCCAATATCCCCGTCAGTTAGCGGCCCGTCCAAACACCCCTAAACTTGTTGCCGCGCAACTTTTCTGAATTCCTGACGTTTTATAATTTGCGACCTTAGTCGCTTACCCTGCAAATATTTAACGCTAGCATGGGTTGAGTTTATTAGAAGAATAATAAAGGGGATTAAATTGTTGAAAACTGATCCGCGCAAGAAATTGTGCGGGAGGAGATAATAGATATGTCACAATTGAAAGAACGTACAAAAGAAATAGAAAAAGCTACTGTGGGCCAGGGATTTGTGGGATTGGAGGGCAGAATAAAGGGGCTTGACTCAACTATGGTGAAAACTGACCTTGATGACACGGTATACATGGATCATAAAGGGAGCAGGGATTTTGCCGAAGATTCGGTAAGCCTGTATATAGCCGAGTGCAGCAGAACGCCTTTGCTTACATCCAAAGATGAGAAGGTGCTCAGCAGCCGTATGGAGCTGGCAAGTTATCTTTCACGTCTGGAGAAGCAGTCACCACTTAAGGCTGTCAGGAAGCCGTCTGAGACATATATAACCAAATTATTGATTACGCGGCTGCATGTATATGCCGGCCTGGTAGAAAAAGTAATCAAACATTATTGTGTGGCTGATGCCGCCAGGCTTTCTGAGAAGCTGTCCGATAACGAATTGAAATCCCGTATCGACAACGTAATCAATGATGAGACGGTGCAGTTTGTAGCCAAGCATGATCATGTGGAGAATGAAGAAGCCCTGCAGGAGATTACAGAGATATCGATTCTTGTGCGGTTGATGCCCTGGAATATAATCGACGGATACAGTCTTATCAAGACCGTCGCAGAATTGAAGGATATCGCAGGAAAAACCGAGTTCGGCAAGTATCTTGAGGCAAGTATTGGTAAGCTAAGGGAGCATTTTGAAGCAATCAGGAAATCAGGGAGTGAGGCTGCCGAACATATGATAAAGGCCAACCTGCGCCTGGTATTGAGCATGGCTAAGAAGTACCGGGCTCGAGGCATGCCGCTCTCTGATCTGATACAGGAAGGGAACATCGGGCTGATGCGCGCGGTGCAGAAATTCGATTACCGGCGCGGCTTTAAATTCAGCACCTATGCTACCTGGTGGGTGAGGCAGGCCATTAACAGGGTGATATCGGACCAGTCGAGGACTATCAGGTTGCCGGTACATACGGTGGAGACTATAACCAAGATGAACAACGCACGGCAGAAGCTCGTGCAGAAGTTGGGCCGCAAGCCGACCAGCGATGAGATTGCAGGCGAAATGGGCGTTGAAACTGACAAAATAGATTGGCTGGTTGGTATATTGTATGCCGAGCCGGTTTCGCTGGATATCCCGATTGGTGATGATGAAAGCCAGTTGAGCGACTTCATAGAGGATCAGGTGAGCCCGGCGCCTGAGGAAGAAGCTGCTCACAGCATGCTGCGGCAGCACTTCCGGGATATACTGGCATCTCTAACCGACAGGGAACGTAGAATCATAGAAATGCGTTACGGCCTGGACAATGAGCAGGGCCTGACCTTAAAAGAAGTGGGTCACGAATTCGGGTTAACCCGTGAGCGCATCAGGCAGATAGAGAAGGAAGCGCTGGCCAAGCTCAGGCATCCCAGCCGCAGCCGCAAGCTGATAGACTACCTGGCCTAAACCAGCAACGTATTTACAATTTAAACACTCGCAGCGTTTGTAATGCTGCGAGTGTTTGTTTTATGCTTAATTGTTAATAGCCTATTTCAGATTAACGGAATTAAACGTAATGGATACCAGCATCCTGGTAGTAGAAGACGACGGTACTTTGCGGGAGCTGCTTAAATACAACTTGCAGAAGGAGGGTTATGGTGTGCTTACCGCGAGAGATGGCGGGGAAGCACTTGATCTGTACAATAAGAATACGCCGCAGTTGATTATACTCGACATTATGTTGCCGGTCATGAGTGGCATCGAGGTTTGCCGGATAATACGCGGGAAATCACAGGTGCCCATTATCATGCTTACGGCGAAAACCGAGGAAATTGATAAGGTTGTAGGGCTGGAACTGGGGGCTGATGATTACGTTACCAAGCCGTTCAGCATGCGGGAATTAATGGCCCGCATCAAGGCCGTATTTAGGCGTGCTGAGGACGGGAAAAACGCGGTTGCCCTCCCCTCCGGGGGGCACGAATTCCTCAGGACGGGAGATGTCTCAATTGATTTAACCGAACACGTGGTTTTATGCAGGGGAAATGAGGTGGAATTAAACCCCAAAGAATTCGAACTGCTGGCATTGCTGCTGCAAAACCGGGGACAGGTTATCAGCCGGGAACAGATATTGAGAAAGGTCTGGGGCTATGATTTTATCGGCAATGACAGGACGGTTGATGTGCATATCCGCTGGATACGCCAGAAACTGGAGGCAGACCCGCAGAATCCCGGTTACATAGTTACGGTCCGCGGATACGGATATAAATTTGCGGGTTGATTTTTCAGGCAGGATGAGAATGATATAAGATGAATGATGCGAGTTTTCAGTACCTATTATCGTTGATTGAAGACGGTATATTTGTGCTTGATGAACATCATGAGATCCGATATATGAATAATGCCGCCGTCCGGATATTCGGCTTCAACCCTGCCGGGGACAGGCCCCTGTCATTTATTGAGGTTGTGCGCGACTATGAGTGTGATGCCCTGGTAAAGCAATGTATTAATACAGGTGAGGTCCAGGCCGCATCTGTTAAAATCCGCGGAAAAAAGCAATACTTAGATATTAAAGTCAGTCCCGATGAGCAAAGCCGCAACTATATCGTGATAGTCAAAGATCTTACGGAGAAGCGCCACCTTGAAGAGATACGCAGGGACTTTATCTCCAATGTTTCCCACGAGTTCCGTACCCCGATTTCCTCGATTAAGCTGATAGCCGAAACCCTTACCAATGGCGCTCTAAAAGACCCTGAGGTTAATCAAGATTTCCTGTCCAGGATTAATATCGAGGCCGACAAATTGATGGGCATGACCAATGAACTGACCGAATTATCCATGATGGAGAACAGGGAAACGACACTCGATAAACACTCTTTGAAAATCAGTAGCCTGGTGAAGCAGGTGGTGCAGCGTTTACAGGCGCAGTCCGCTAAAAAAAGCTTAACACTGAGCATTGATATCGAGCCGGTCGTGCCTGATCTTGTCATAGATCAATACAGGATTGAACAGGTATTAATGAATTTGGTACATAACGCCATAAAATTCACAAATCCCGGCGGAGTCATAACTATCTCCGTGAAAACAAGAGATAATGAAATCATGGTCTCCGTGAGTGACACCGGTATCGGCATACCGCGCGAGGAACTGTCAAGGGTCTTTGAACGTTTTTACAAGGTCAATAAGGCCAGGGATGATGAAGGGGTCGGACTGGGCCTGGCCATATCCCGCCATATTATCACCTCACACGGCGGAAGAATCTGGGCGGAGAGCGAGGAGGGAAAAGGATCAACCTTCTTTTTCACGTTGCCCTTGAATACGTAAATAACGTCCCGCGAGTTTTAACCAAAATTTAACCTTGGGTTAAAGGGATTTTTACACAGCCGCTATAGACTATATTTAGTGGCGCCTGACGTGCCATGAAGAATATATGAATAAGGAGAAGACAACTTGCGAAGATTCAGTAAAAATTGGTTTGTGGTTATTGCTGTTATCCTAATTGCGGCTGTCGGCCTGAGCGGCTGCAGCGCACCGGCAAAACCACCCGCCCCGCCGGTTAATCTCACCGGCGCCGGCGCCACCTTCCCCGCCCCTCTGTACACTAAATGGTTTGACGAGTACAACAAGCTTACCGGGGTGAAGGTCAATTACCAGGCTATCGGCTCAGGCGGCGGCATCAGCCAGATCACCGAGGGCACGGTTGATTTCGGCGCCAGTGACGGCATAATGACGGCGGACCAGATATCCAAGGCCGAAACGAAGAGCGGCCCCATCCTTCACATTCCCATGACCAGCGGCGCTGTGGCGCTCATCTACAATGTAGCCAACATCGGTGGACAGCTTAAACTGTCCGGCGACGTGCTGGCCAATATCTACCTGAAAAAGATCTCCAAATGGAGTGATCCGGCTATAGCAGCTCTCAACCCCGGCCTGAAATTGCCTGACGCCGCCATAGCGGTTGTATACCGTTCCGACGGCTCCGGTACCACCTATATCTTTACCAACTACCTTTCCAGGGTCAGCCCGGAATGGAAGGACAAGGTCGGCAATGCGACATCCGTCAAATGGGTGGGTGATATCGGCGGAGAGAAAAGTGCCGGCGTAGCCGGGCAGGTGCAGCAAATCCCCAACTCCATAGGCTATGTGGAACTGGCCTATGCGCTGCAGAACAAGCTGGCCGTGGCCGCACTTCAGAACACCGCCGGCAAGTTCATTGAACCGTCACTGGCGGCGACCACCAAAGCGGCCGAGGGAGTAACCCTTCCCGATGATATGAAAGTGATGCTGACCAACTCCTCAAATCCGGACGCCTATCCCATTGTTGGGTTCACCTGGCTGCTGGTATATGTAAACCAGAAGGATCAGGCTAAAGGAGAGGCACTGGTTAAAACGATGTGGTGGGCCATCCATGACGGGCAGAAGTATACCG
>CAIYTC010000208.1 GCA_903929005.1 uncultured Dehalococcoidia bacterium
CACACAAAGCTCGGGCTGCCGCCATTGACTTGTCATGTGGCGGAGTGAAAGATGACCAAAGTAACGGAATCCGCCTGCTGGCCGACATTAAGGCCATATTCACAGATAAGCAGGCCGACCGCCTGCCATCGGCTGAAATAGTTCAAACACTCAATGCTATGGAAGATGCCCCCTGGGTGGACTTAGACCATAAAACCCTGACGCCTAATAAAATGGCCAAGTTATTAAAACCCTATGGGGTTACACCAAAAACCATGCGAATAGGCCAACCACTGTTTAAAGCTGAACTTCAACAGTAAATAAAAATTATGAAGCTATTTTCAAGCAGTTTTCGGTCTTTGGCACTACAGGTTTATTGGTTTCACCGGTGGTGGCACCGCCACACCGACTGCCTGGAGCACTTTACCGGTTACCCCCTGAAGTGCGGTACGTAATGTGTACCATTGCTCTCCCTCTCGTACCTGCACCTCGGCTAATGTTTCCAGGTCACGGCGAATAGCACCCCACTCACATGTATTGCCATGAGCTTTCAAACGCGTCTGGAGTTCCTGGTGTAACAGTAGCGCCAGAAAAGAACAGAAGACATGCCCGCGGATGGTAGCGTCCCCCTGATGAAAGATAGGACGGCTTTGCAGCATCGTTTTCGTGGCCCGGAAAAACTGCTCTACCAGTAACAGGCGCTTGTACTGCAGTGCCACTTCTGCGGCAGGCAACTTGGTATTCGTTCGCAACACAAACTTGCCATCGTAGCGCGCCTCATCTGCCACTTTCTCCATATTGATACTGATCGCAGCTTTCTCCAAACGCAGGAACTTGCGGTATCCTGCGTTTCCGACCAGTCGGCTGCTGCCATTTTGTAACTGATCTTGCAGTGACTGCACAATGGCTTCCCGGTCAGCGGCATCCTTGACTGCCTCCTGTGGATTATGGCAAATGATATACCGTCTGTCATTGACCCAGACCTCTTTAACGCGGAGATTATCGGCTACCTCATGATACCGCCCACCGCGTTCCAGGACGTCATCCCGCACTTCCCGCTGCCTTCTCATCCGTGCCCCCAGGATATACTCCAGATGACGCTTTTCTAACCCCTCAATAACCTGCTGGCTGATCATCCCACGGTCGGCTACCCAGCAGACTCGCGTTAATCCAAATCTCCGGCGGAGCCTATCTACTACCGGTAACAGGGCAGTGCCATCCGCGTGATTCCCCGGCCACATCTCACAACAGATAGGCTGCCCCTCACCGGTCAGCACCGCTCCCATCACCATTTGTTTCAGATCAGGACGATGATCTTTGGAGTTACCATACTGCCCCAGGCTCTCACCGCCGGCTCCTTCAAAGTACAGGCTGGTGGTATCGAAGAAAGCCAGCGATAACTCGGTAAACAGGTCCTGCCGTCTATGGAATAACGCCTCTTCTATGCTGTCTTTGTTTTCGCCCAGCCAGCGCATGGCGCGATAGAGGTGGTGCAGATGGAGACTCTCACCGCCGGGCATGCACACATCCCGCTTCCACTGCTCGGCGGCCCGGTCGGAGCCCGACTCGAAAAGACGGTGGAGAACGGTGAGGTAGACAGCCTGTTCCACTTCAAACTCGAATTGCCGGTGATGGAGATGCTCCTGAACAACATCCTGTATGCCTGTCTCCTGCCACAAGCGGCCGAAAATCAAGTCAGGGCCTATTTGACGAATAGTCCCTGCCTCTAATCGTCCCTGTTGGAAATCATCAACGAGTCTGACGTGTTGGCTAAAGCGGGACAGTGAACGGAGTAGGGCATCGGTGGTACCGGAGGCTATCAACTGGTCAACTCTACCGAGAGTATACAGCACTCGCTGAACAACCCTTGCCCCTTCACGGTGGTTTTCGACAAGCTGAAGGTACTGGTACTGACCGGTACCCTTCTTACGGATGAACATGTAACACCTCTTGATTAACCACTACAATCAGTATAATCAGTGGCGCAATTGTTGTCAAGGGTTATAAGGTTAAATAATTGTAAATAATTTGGCACTACATTTTGTTTTGAAAACAGAGTTTTGAAGCTGGAAAGTCGGTGAAATTGGCTTTTACTGTTGAACTTCAGTTTGACGGATTCGCCGATGCGCTTCGCTGTGACGCAGTCGCCGATGGAATATACCTCCAGGCGGCTTGTCTGCCGGCCTTCCCGGTCCAGCCGG
>CAIYTC010000209.1 GCA_903929005.1 uncultured Dehalococcoidia bacterium
AAGTGCGTGATGCCCAAAGAGGGCGTATTTGCCAGGGTGCTCAATGGTGGAATCGTAAAGGCTGATGACGCCCTATCCGTACTACAACAGCGTTAAGGGGGGTAAAGATTCGTGAAGAATATAGTCAGGGCTATAGTATTTTTGGCGCTATTAAGCGTACTGCTTATGCCTGCAACCGGATGTATAACAAAGGAGGGCAGTTCGCAGGTGGATCCCGCTAAGCTGATAACCGAAAAAGTGCGTGTCGGTGATATAGATATAGCGTATAGAGAGGCAGGAACGGGTTATCCCCTTATATTAATTATGGGGTCCAGTAGCGCCATGGGTATGTGGAGTCCCGGGTTGATATCGGGTCTATCGCAAAACAATCGTGTTATCATCTTTGATAACAGGGGCATGGGTGCAACCTCTTCTTCAGACCGTGAGTTTTCCATCAGGCTTTTCGCCGATGATACGGCGGGCTTGATGGACGCCTTGAACATTAAGAAAGCCAATGTGCTTGGCTGGTCGATGGGAACATACGTAGCACAGGAGCTTGTGTTGAATTATCCTGAGAGGGTCAACCGGCTGATTCTTTATGCCGCGGATGCGGGTGGAGATAAAGCTGTTCGCAGTGCTGAGGTTATCGCGCAGTTAAACGATACTTCGGGAACAGACAGGGAAAGGGGGGAAAGGCTGCTAAGATTGATTTTCCCTGCATCGTGGCTTAAAGAGAATCCGGATCCGCGCAAATATATGCTAATGCCAACGGAGCAGGTTTTACCGGAAAGCATAAAGAAGCAGGGCATTGCCTGCTGGAAATGGGCCGGTACTTTTGATCGCCTGTCACAGATAAACGTGCCGGTGCTGCTTATCACCGGGACGGATGATGTGATAACTACACCCGAGAACTCAATTATCATGGTTGATCAAATCCCTGCTGCATGGCTGGTACAGATAAAGAACGGCGGCCATGGACTGATGTTTCAATACCCGGAGAGATTTGTGAAAGTTGCCGGCCTTTTCCTCTCAATCGAAGAGTAATTACCCGTTTGAAGTATTTACAGATTATCCAATCACAAACCTTCAGAATTGCAAAGATAGCGATTGTAGCAAAACAGATATGAGAAGAACAAAGTTGGATACCATTCACGGCTACAAGCCGGGCTATATCCTATCTTGCCGCTGCGTCTGTTATTCCAAAGCTTCGCAAATACGTCTTCCCTTCCTCTAAAAAGAGCCCGAAATAGCCGTATTTTTTCAGATATAGATGATTCGTTATTGACATTGGAAGGGGCAGCAAACGACTTTGCATCAGTTTCTAAAGGGGTCCCATCAGTGTTTATATCGGTAAGATCTCGTTGGCTTACTGAGACGTTTACTTGTAGGGGTTCTGAACCGCGGAGTAGGCGATGGTTTTCTTTGCGTAAGCGATCTCGTTCTGCGGTTATTTCTTCCCACTTCTGGCGCAGTTGCTCGATTTCGTTTCGCTCATTAATTGCCATATTCATTCCATCATATTAAGACATTCTGCTAATCGTTTCTCAAGGATGGCTTGATACCCAGTCCGTTCATTAAGGTATCTACCAGTTCATAAGCTTCCCTTTTTATCCTATCTTTTTCTTCCGGGTCGATGATTTCCAAAAAGTCGACTACTGCCGTCGGTCCTATTCCATCTACTGATGCAAATTTCGTTTTTATCTTCTCAAGACCTTCTTTTGCTAACTTGCTGCTTATCAGAGGCCTTATGTCTTTCATGAGAGCATCGAGACCTCCAGGATGATTCCGGCAGCAATAATAGATATCATAGGCATCTTTCTCTTTCATACGTTCCCACAGTGCCATGCCCTTCATCACAAGAAAAGGACCGATTGAAGCCACTCTAATAGTAACCTCATTTTTAGCTCCGTTAGGCAGAGTGCCAGCGAGATTTACTCGAACTGCGCTTTCAAAAACAAGGTCACATCCTCTGGTTTTTCTGGCCACGATATCTTGTATTTTCTGATGCCGGCGGCTTTTTCCTGTACCGCCATATTCAGGAGCCAACAGGTCAATCTCAACAGTGATTTTTCTGCCGTTTTGTCCCTCTATGTCTCTATGAAATATAAAGGGTTGATCAGTTTCTCTCCGATAGTATCCACTGGTGCTCAAGGTTTTAGCAATTGTCTTGTATGTGTCATCCGACATACGGTTTGAGTCTAAGGCAAGGTCTATGTCGAGCGTTCCAGAGTGTTTTTCCTCGGCAAGTGGGAAAAGAAGCGAGGGCACATTACCACCCACTATAACAATATTATCCCGAAATTCGCCCAACACCGTCATTATCTCTAACAATACAGAAAAACAGGCTTGAATTTCCGATTCATTATAATCACTTTGTTTTACCATTGAGGTTTTATCCTTTGCTCAAGAAGGAACTTGGCCGACTCGTCACCACGACCCTTATATCCAACAAGATCAAGATAGAGTTGCACATCACAGACAAGATTTATTCCTTCGACAGTTCTGCCTCCATAATAAATTCCTTCATCATAGGGCTCCAGTATAGTGAAATTCGGTCCTGAATTAACTTCTTTTAACCCGAGGGCTTCCGCCAAATCTCGAATTTCCGAGCTGACATACGCAAATCCTCTTGTGTACCTGGTGAAAGGAGCCACCAGTGCTGCTCCTGAAAATAGAGTCAGTGCATAAGGAATGTTCTGGTCCTGGCAATATTCGGCAAGACGTTGCTCTATTTTGCCTGGTTGCTCGAGACTGAAGTAGTCATATAGCTTGTTCCTGCGAAAGGAATAGTTGTCTGCCCACTTATCGATAAGGCCAGATGGACCATTCAGAAGGATACGTTTATTCTCTTGACGGGCATATTCGAGGTCCAAAAGACGCTCTTTGACTTTAAAAGCCAGTCCCAGGCTTACCTTAGCTTCATTTCCTATCTCCTCCAATTTCCATGATCGACCGGGACTGGTAAGCATCACTCTAAGGATACGGCTGGCCTTGGGAGTAAAAAGGGAGCGCAGTTGTCTTTTTTCTACGTTTGGGTTAGGGTAATTCTTCCGTTCAATGATTACCTGATCAAAACTCAAAAAGCAATTCCCTGCTAAATCTACATAGCCTACACCATTTTCTTTACAGAGAGTAGCTGTACTATCACTAATATAGGGAGCGGCTATGACTCCATAGGCATTTTCCAACGTTGCCAGGTATTCTCGCAATTGTTGAATCGCGTATCGTGCCTGTCTTGGTTCTCCCACGGATTTCGCCTTGATAGCTATTTTCCATAAGCGATTGTTTGCCCTGATTTCAAATAGAATGGCCACACCGATTTGTTTTTGCAGAATTTCCTGATCCGTGATCCCTATCTCAAGGAATGGGACATCCAACAGTAGTTCCTTGAACCCCTGCCGTACCCTATCTATGATCTCAAATTCTTTCATAATGTTTTATTATTTGTAGTAGTTTCACCAGTTGGTGAAATTATATGTTATAGCGAAAGCAATGTCAACTAATTTTCACTAAATACCATTTTTTCACCAGTTGGTGAAACAATGTTTCAAGTAGAAGCAGGAAAGCAGGCCGGGTTGGTTGATCATCGGAATTAGGGTAATGAACAAATAAAGATTATGCATGCATATTCAATAGTTAATGGACGGGCTTAACCACAGATATGACTGGCTGCCGAGCCAGGATTCGAACCTGGGCAAATGGATTCAAAGTCCATCGTGCTACCACTACACAACTCGGCAGTACGTTTTCAAGGTTAACACAGATATTTTCAGCCGGTCAATTTATTTAAGTAGATTTTTTTAATTTTACCTAAACCTCTTTACCGCCGCCTGCGTTCTATTAGTATAAACAGAAAAAAATAAACACAGGAGCGGTAAAATGACGAAGAATAAAATGGTAGAGCTGGTTAATAAGGATGGAAAGTTGTTGGCTTTATTCAGTGGCCTGCTGCTCGATGGTATATTGTTAATCGCCCTGGTTGTCTACATCGGCGTGCGCTTCGCATTTTAAGCCGGCGCCGTCCCACTAACCTGAAAAACATTGCTGCCGCCATTCCAGGAAGAATGGCGGCAGTTTTTTATTCAAGAAATCCCGGCGAGGTATCAAATAACACGTTGCCACTGGTGCCGAAGGTCGGACTCGAACCGACACGAGAGTTGCCCCTCAACAGTTTTTGAGACTGCCGCGTCTACCATTCCGCCACTTCGGCCCGGCCGGCCTTTGGGTGGTGCCGAGGCCCAGAATCGAACTGGGGACACGTAGATTTTCAGTCTACTGCTCTACCGACTGAGCTACCTCGGCGCGACCGACATTGTAGCCTTTTAGCTAACACAGTGTCAATTTTAACAGTCTCAATCTAAGCTGCGTGATTTGCATACCGCGCCACATTTAGTAAATGCAAATATTGTATCTCTGCAAGATTGGAATTAAAATAGGGACTGAGGAGTAAACGGGCGAAAAATGCATAATTTATTTTCGTGCACGGCATGCGGTACGGAAAACCAGGTTGGCAATGCTGCCTGCAGCCGTTGCGGGTTCAAGTTTCAGTACTATTGCCCGCAGTGCCGGTCAGTGGTGAATGGCGATGATCCAGCCTGTCGGAGCTGTGGACATGCTTTAAACTGGCCGTCCCGCGCAATAAATACGGACAACGTCAAGGAAAAACAGGCTGCCGAACATGTACAAAGGGAAGCAGGGTCATGGCTTTTGCCCCTAATAGGGCTTATCCTGATTATTGCCACAGCCGGAGCAGGGGTCTTTGTGATCATGAAAATGGCCGCGGAACCCTCACCTCCGCTCGTTACTGATAATTTTACGGCAGTCAAGAAAGACGAAATTATTATTCCGGATACATCCGCCCCCCAAATCAGTAGCATTGAAATTATTAGTATTTCCTACAACGTTAGGGAGATACACTGGATTACCGATAAACCCTCAACGAGCCAGGTAATCTGGAGAATCAAGGATGGTAACGTGGCACACACAGAAAAAAAGGAAGCCATGGTTGTTCAGCACTCAGTGGAGTTAACCAGCCTGAAAAATAAATCAACATATTATTTTCAAGTGAAATCCGTCGGTCAGGCTGGAATTGAAGCCGTCTCTACCGAGGATAAATTCGACATAGGTATACCACGGGGAATAGCCAGCGTTGAGGTTGCCTGGAATGCGATGAAAACGGTAGAGCAGCAGCCATCCGTATTTAAGACAGTGGTCAGCGGGGAGATTAAGAATACAGGGGATGTAACCCTGAATATTAAAGACATTGAGATTACAATTACGATTTCGGTAGTGGGGAAACCGGGTACCAGCCAGGTCATAGCCTCTCTTGATCCCTATCCGCTGGAATTATATCCACAGGCAGTCCACAAATTTTCGGCAGAGGTCCCCAGCAGGACAGATCCGGTTTATAGCATTACCACGCGGGTAATTAACCAGTAGTTAATTAAGATCAACCGCCCAGGCGTACCAGCGGTACGCCCCTGGCGCAGAGGGGGCAGGCTTCAGGCCTGTAGGTTTCAGCTACGGATTTTAAACAACTGAAAAGAGGCCATCCGAGGTCAATATTTTGATCGGAACGGTCAACCATGACCCCAATTCCAATCACATTGCCACTCACCTTTCTTACCGCTTTAATAACCTCCACTATAGAGCCGCCGGTGGTTAGAATATCATCGACCACGAGCACCCTCTCTCCTGGCTCGATATTAAACCCGCGGCGAAAAACACGGGCTGCGCCGTCTTTCTCAGCGAAGGCGCTGCGGATGCCTAATTGTTTGGCTATTTCAAAGGCCAGTATCACTCCGCCTGTGGTCGGACCGGCCACTACATCCAGGCCCTTGTTTTCATAATGCCTCGCAATCAAGCCGCAAAGCTTTGCGGTATCTTCAGGATATTGCAGTACCCTGAATTTCTCCCAGTACACCGGTGAATGCAGCCCGGAGGTCAATAGAAAATGGCCTTCAAGCAAGGCGCCTGCTTTTTTAAATATGTTCAGCGCGAAATTCTGGTTCATGCTTATTACACTTGCCTGCTCAACTTTTATCTATATGATTATGTATATCAGGATCTATTAGTTTTTGCGGCATCCGCGATCATGACGATAATAAGCGCGCCAACTATCAAAACGAATACAGGTATCATCACGTAACGTATATCAGGATATTCAGCCACCCAGTAGCGGAACCAGACCTCACCTATAATGTCCTCACGGGGTACGAGCCAAGCGGTATGCGAGTCGTTGCTGTGGTTACGGTTATCTCCGAGAACGAAGTACTGTCCACCGGGTATTAACCTCTCCGGCATAAAATAATTGGGCGCCTCGTTTATATATGGCTCGTCCAAGGGGCGATTGTTTACATAAACTATCTTGTTCTTTATCTCAATTGTGTCCCCCGGCACACCTATAACCCGTTTGATAAAACATGACGGGTGCTGGATAAAAAACGGATCAAAGGCCGGCTTGGGCCCGCTGCCGGGCGCATATAATACTATCACGTCCGTTAGCTTCGGCTGGTTATTAAAGGCATAGGCCAGCTTATTAACGATAATCAGGTCACCTTCTTTGAAAGTAGGCAGCATGGATACATTGAAAACCTCGAAGCTTTTTATTGAGACTTGCAGCCCGACGAAGATGATCACTGCGATAAGCAGCGTTAATAAGAATTCCTGGATTATTTTCAACAGAAAGTTCCTGCGAATTGATTTGAATAATTATATGCTATAAGCTATGTTTGTGCTAACAAAAGTAAACCTATTGGCCCGCTATCCCGTTTTACCTGGTGGATACAAGACTATTAAACTATACGGAATATTTTAAGGAGGTATTTATCGAATTGCGTAACTTTATACTAAGCTGTGGATTACTCTTGTTGATCAGCCTCTCCCTGGCGGGCTGCGCACCGGCGCCGGCAGTGATTTACCAGGGGGCAACACCTCTACAAACTGGTATTGCAGCCAGTTCGGGAGGGATCATTGTCAGCCAGCAAAGCCTGGGCCTGTGGGTGGACGGGCTTGGCAAGACTACGGGAACGCCCGACGTGGTGCTTCTGACGCTCGGTGTTGAATCGCAGGCGAAAACGGTGGCGGAGGCACAGAAACCGGCCGCCGATGCCATGAACTCTGTCATACAGGTGCTGAAGAGCAACGGTATCCCTGACAAAGATGTACAGACGAGCCAGTTCAACATCCAGCAGGTCACCCGCTGGGACGACAAGCAGAGCACCTACATTGTGGATGGCTACAAGGTGACGAATACAGTCACCTGCAAGATAAGGGATATCGCTAAAGCAGGGCCTATTATAGATGCAGCCGCGGCTGCAGGGGGCGACCTCACCAGGGTCAACGGTATCGGCTTCACTGTTGAAGACCCCACCCCCTACTATAAGATAGCCCGCGAAAAAGCAGTCCAGTACGCTATGGAGAAGGCAAAACAGATCTCCCAGGTATCAGGCGTCAGGCCGGGCAAGGTGCTGTATATATCAGAAGGCGCCAATTACGCACCGGTCGTGCGTGAGAATTACGCCATGAAATTCTCCGCCATGGATGCGGCGGCGCCCGCCCCGACGCCCATCAGCGCCGGGGAACTGGAATTCCAGGTGACCGTCCAAATTGTCTATGAAATAAATTAAGCTAAACCATCTGATCACTGGCTCCCTTTGATCAGCCGGGGGAGCCAGTGATATTTTTGCTAAAGGAAGCAGCAGGATGCTAAAATTGATTCGTATTGGAATCAATGACAGAAAATTTGTAATTGCTGAAAACCTGTATTTAAGTAGCTTGGATTCTGCAAAGCGGTTCAAAATGTGACTTATTGAGGCCTTTAGACAAGTATGCTAAGCCGACCTCTTGATTTTATGGCTTATTCCCTTTCCCTGGCGGAGTTAGCACTGGGTTACACCAGTCCGAACCCGGCTGTTGGCGCTGTGATTGTACGGGATGGGATTGTTGTTGGTTTAGGACATACCCAGCAACCCGGCCTGGAACACGCTGAGATTATGGCGATCAATCAGGCCGGGGAAATGTCCAGAGGGGCTACCATGTATGTAACGTTGGAACCGTGTTGCCATCACGGGAAAACCCCGCCTTGCACCAATGCCATTATCAATGCAGGTGTCTCAGAAGTCCATATCGCTGTTGCCGATCCAAATCCGCTCGTTGGTGGGAAAGGCATACAGCAGTTGGAAGCCGCAGGAATTAAAACCTTCATAGGTGAACATGAGCAAAAGGCAAGGGTTATAAATGAGGGTTATTTTAAATATATTATGACCGGCAGGCCTTTTGTGATAGCCAAATTTGCCATGAGCCTTGACGGTAAAATAGCTACCAGGAGTGGAGATTCAAAGTGGATAACCGGTGAGGAAGCGCGCAACTACGCTCATGGCCAGAGACATATTGTGGATGCCGTCATGGTTGGCGCCAACACTATTCTGGCTGATGACCCGCAGCTTACCGCACGCGGTTACAGCGGTAAGGGCGCGCGCTCGAAATTACAGCCGCTGCGAGTTATAGTTGATGGTAAAGGCAGGATTCCCACAACAGCCAGGGTGTTTTCTGAACCAGGGGAAACACTGGTAGCTATCGCTGACAGCTTCATGGACAACGATAGGCTTAAGACGGCGCGTGAAGGGACGGAATATATAGCCATAAAATCCGTGGATGGTTGGATAGAAATAGCGGAGCTGTTGAAGGTCCTTGGACAAAGGCAAATAACTACGGTCATGGTAGAGGGGGGGAGTAAACTGCTGGGTTATTTTTTTGATAGCCATTTTGTGGATAAGGTTCTTATTTTTATCGCTCCGATTATTATTGGTGGAGAGGAGGCTAAAACCGCGGTCAGTGGAACAGGTGTCGACAAAGTTAAGGATGCCCTGCAACTAAAGGACGTTAAGATTGAAAGATTTGATGATGAGTTCTTAATTAGCGGATATACTTAAGAGGAAATACAATGTTCACAGGTATTATTGAAGAGATAGGCATAGTCAAAGGGACGGGGACCGATAGCCTGTCAGTTCAGGCTAATAAAATATTGGAAGGAACGGCTTTAGGAGATAGCATTGCTGTTAACGGGGCTTGCCTCACTGTAATCAAACTAAGCACGGCGAGCTTTACCGTTGAGATAATGCCTGAAACCAGGAGATCAACCAATATAGGAAATTCGCATATAGGAGATAAGGTCAATCTTGAGAGGGCGTTGTCTGCACAAGGCCGTTTGGGCGGACACTTTGTGCAGGGCCATGTAGATGCCACAGGAAAGTTTGTTTCGCTCGTGCCGGAAGGGGGTGCCATCATAGCCAGCCTGACTGCTCCTGCAGATGTTCTGAAATACCTTGTAAAAAAGTGTTTCATTGCAGTGAATGGGGTTAGCTTAACTGTCACTGACTGTAATGAATCACAATTTTCCGTTTCACTTGTGACGTACACAAGGCAAAATACTAACCTCGGTATAGTAAAGCACGGGCAAACGGTCAACCTGGAGATTGACATAATGGCTAAATATATTGAAAAATTTTATCATCCCGGTAAACAAGAGGGTATAATCAACCTGTTAAATCAGTATGATTATCTGAAAGCGAGGTAATTAAATGGCGCTGTCACCGATCCCTGAAATAATTGAAGACTTGAAGGCTGGCAAATTTATCATTATAGTCGATGATGAAAATCGCGAAAATGAAGGCGATCTTGCCATTGCGGCGGATAAAGTCACCCCCGAATCGATCAACTTCATGGCCACCAATGCCAGGGGCCTGATTTGCCTGCCTATCAAGGGCAAGAGATTGGATGATCTGCGAATTCCGCCCATGGTGCAGGAAAACACCTCCAAATTTACGACGGCCTTCGCCGTATCCATAGAAGCTAAGAATAAGACCACCAGCGGCATCTCTGCATTTGATAGGTCTGTGACAGTTAAAGCGGTGCTTGATCCCAAGACAGGGCCGGAAGATATAGCCAGGCCCGGGCATATGTTTCCTTTGAGGGCCAAAGAGGGTGGAGTTCTTGTCCGGGCAGGGCACACTGAGGCTATTGTTGATCTGGCTAAAATGTCGGGATTATATCCTGCGGGCGTTATATGTGAAATCTTGAATGAAGATGGAACTATGGCCCGGCTGCCACAACTGGAAAAAATAGCAGAAAAACATGGTATTAATATTGTTAGTATCACTGATTTAATAACTTACAGAAGGCGTTCAGAGAGACTTGTTCAGAAAGTCGCTGAGGCAAAATTTCCGACTACGTACGGTGATTTTACTATTATGGCCTATAAGAGCTCTGTCGATACTGATGAACACGTAGCGCTTGTCATGGGGGATATAACGGAGAATATACCGGTTCTGGTAAGGGTTCACAGTGAGTGCGTAACCGGAGATGTTTTCGGCAGCTTGCGCTGTGACTGTGGTGACCAGGTGAGGATGGCTATGAAAAAGATAGCTAAGGAAGGCCGGGGTGTCTTCCTGTACATGAGGCAGGAAGGCCGCGGCATCGGTTTGCATAATAAATTGAAGGCCTATGAATTACAGGATCAGGGAATGGATACCGTAGAAGCAAATATTGCGCTTGGATTTGAAGCGGATTTAAGAGATTATGGTATCGGAGCTCAAATTCTGGCTGACCTCGGTTTGCATGACATAAGGTTGCTTACCAATAATCCCAAGAAGATTGTTGGCCTTGAGAGCTACGGGTTGAAAGTAGTTGAAAGTATCAGGCTGATAGCCACGCCAACCGAATATAACAGGAGTTACCTTAAAACTAAGCAGGAAAAGCTGGAACACCTTTTAACCATAGATGATTAATTAACCGCAAGTAACTGGAGGAGGACACAAATGTCTAAAAATTACCAGGGTATGCTATCAGGCAAAGGCTTTAAATTTGGTATTGTGATTGCGCGCTTTAATGAAATTATCACCGGCAGGTTGCTGGAGGGAGCCAGAGACTCCCTATTGCGGCATGGCGTAAATGAGCAGGATATAGATGTTGCGTGGACACCCGGCAGTATGGAGATACCGTTAGCTGCAAAAAAAATGCTTGAAAGCGGGAAATATCATGCCGTAATATGCCTTGGCTGTGTTATCCGGGGCGGCACCCCCCATTTTGAGTATGTTGCTGCGGAAGTTAATCGAGGTATTTCCAGGCTAAGTCTTGATATGGGCATCCCTGTTATTCAGGGCATCATTACAGCCGATAATTTGGAGCAGGCCATTGAAAGGGCGGGCGCCAAAGAAGGAAACCGGGGATTTGCCGCTGCTAACAGCGCGATCGAAATGGCCAACCTGATTAAAAGCTTTGGGGCACAATAGCTAATCGGTTATTTTGTAAACCTTGTCCCCGGGGCGGACTCTATCGGTAACCTGGATGCCGACGGCGTCACCCGCTTGGGCGGCTGGAACACTTTGGTTGTGAATTTGCATTGAATTTACAATTACCTCTATGTCAGTAGTATGCCCTTTGATGTGAATTTTATCGCCGGCTTTGAGTTCACCAGTTAACTCAATAGCGGCAACAACCGGCCTGGAGAAGAAATCTGTAATCATGCCAATCTCTACCTCAGCCATGGTAGTACCTCCCTTTTCAAAAACTCCAAATCACTATATGTTCAGTATATTTTTAATGTGTTAATAAATCAAGGAGCGCCAGATATAATAAGCAGCCTTAATATTTGACAGTACACGTGGTATTGAGTTAAATTATGTCCTCGTTTACTCGGCCAGATCCTGCTATTATTATCTTGAAACACAGATCGTGCTTTTATACTGATGGAGGTTTATTTATGATCAGGAAAACGGTACTTATCGGAATATTATGCGCTGTGGCGCTGGCGCTGATATCAGCGAGCTTTATTAGTGCTTCTCCCGTAAAAGCCACAGCGCCTGCAAGTAAATGTGATATGGCTTCAGCGGTTCTGCAGGATGATGCCCAACCGACAGAGAAACTTGAGTTAACCTGCCAGTATCCTGCGCTTAGCAGTTATGCGGGATTGAATTATTCTTATAGTATCAGCGTCACGTATTCCGGTGGAAAAGAATCGAAAATATTCAATTTAAAGGCGGTTGTGCCGGAGGGTTTTGTATCCGCGATAGCACCCGGTTATGGCGAAGGTCAGGAAATCGCTGAGATACGCCTTGATGCAAATAAAGGCTATCCTGAAACGGTGAAACTGACTGTAAGGCCTTACGCCTGGAAAGTCCCGGTACCGGGAGAATATCCCATCACTTTTGAGGTCAGCAGCGGTAATCTAAAATCTTTGATACTGCTTAAGGCCATAGTCACGGCTAACTATGATATGAAGATGACAACCCCGGACGGTAGATTAAATACGGAAGCCACAGCCGGGCAGGATAACAACTTTACCGTGGTCGTCGGTAATTCAGGTTCTGCGGACCTGGAAAAAGTTGAAGTTAGCTGCAAGGCACAGGACAGGCCCAATGGCTGGACCGTGACATGCCAACCTGACAAAATCGATTCCCTTAAAGCTGGTGCTACGAAAGAGGTACAGGTCACAGTAAAGCCGTCAGAGAAAACTATTTCCGGCGACTATATGCTCACCATACAGGCTGAACCGGAATCCAAGAATGCATTTACAAATTTGCAGATAAGGACTACCGTGCTTACACCAACTATCTGGGGTTGGGTCGGTGTAGGAATAGTCGTTCTTGTGATTGTCGCGCTGGCTATTATCTTCATACGCTTTGGCCGACGCTAATATAAATTATGAACAACAAGTTTGTCATTGAGACTCAAAACTTAACCAAGAAATACAGCAAATTTGTCGCCGTTGACGATCTCAATTTGCAGATATTGGAGGGCGAGGTTTTTGGCTTTTTAGGTCCCAACGGCGCCGGTAAGACCACAACCATCCTCATGCTTATGGGCTTTTGTGAACCCACCTCTGGCTTGGTGCGCGTGAACGGAAATGATCCTGCCCGTGAGCCGATTAAAGTCAAAAAAGTGGTTGGTTATATGCCGGAAAAAATCGGTTTTTACGACGACCTGACAGCGCGGGAAAATCTTGAGTACACAGGTAGGTTGAATGGCCTGGATAGTAAAACGCTTGGTGATAGAATTGATAAGCTGCTTGAAGAGGTAGGTTTAAAGGATAAGTCCGGCCAGGTCGTGGGTAAATTTTCCCATGGTATGAAACAGAGACTGGGCATTGCTGACGTGATGATAAAGCAACCCGGTGTCGCCATATTCGATGAACCGACTTCCGGAATAGACCCCGAAGGGACTGACCAGGTATTAAATTTAATTCAAGATATGGCCAAGCAAAAGGTCACTGTTCTTATCTCTTCTCACCAGTTGCACCAGGTGCAGAGAATTTGTACACGGGTTGGTATTTTTTCTAAGGGCAAAATGGTGGCAGCAGGGTCTGTAGACAAACTCGGCAGGGATGCTTTCAGAAAGGGTAAGTTCAATATAATATTGCCCGTTGCTCAACTGACCGATAATGTACGTGATGATGTCATGAAAATTCCTGGCGTTGTAGCACTCGAGACCATCGCCAACAATACGGTTGTTACCGCCGATGATGATATAAGTAAACAACTGGAAGACGTGGTATTGAGATCTACGGGCCTCAGGGTACAAATGAAGGTCGAGGAATTTCAACTGGAAGAAGTATATATGAAATATTTCAAAGAGTCGTAACTATGGCTGGCTTGATAGAGATATTCCGGAAGGAACTGGCGGATAACTTTAACAGTAAAAGGTTCCTGATACTATTTTTGCTGGTTTACCTGGCCGGTGCCGCTACAATTTATATAGCTGCCCAAAACATAAGGGCGACAGTTGATGACTCCACCAGGTATATATTTCTGAACCTGTTCATCGTTTCGGGCAGCAATATCCCCTTCTCCTTTCCTTTATTCATGTCGATTTTTATCCCGATAATTGGTATTGCCTTAGGTTTTGATGCTGTGAATAGCGAGCGTACCAGCGGCAATTTGAGCCGTCTGCTATCGCAGCCCATCTACCGTGATAACGTAATAAACGGCAAATTTTTAGCCGGGCTTGTGATGATAGCCATCTTAATTGTCAGCATTGTTACTCTTGTAGCAGGGCTTGGCCTGCGCATGATAGGAGTTCCACCTGAAGCTGAGGAAATTCTTCGCCTGTGCATGTTCGTTATTGTTAGCATCCTCTACGGTGCCTTCTGGATGTCACTGGCAGTTCTTTTCTCCGTCGTGTTTAATAAGGCGGCTACTTCCGCGCTCGCTTCTATAGCTATTTGGCTCTTCCTCTTTCTTTTTATGGGTCTAATTGCTAACCTGATTGCCGTAACGGTGGTTCCCATCAATGCTGATTCTACTGTCGAGCAGATTGCGAGTTTTGACACACTGTATAGAATGATAAACCGAATTTCTCCCGGCACGCTATATGTGGAGAGTATCCAGGCCGTCCTGCTCCCCATACTCGGAACGAGCAGCCCGACCATGATGATGATAGGGATCTATTCAGGGCTTAAGCCGACGCCATTACCCCTGAGTCAGAGCCTGCTGATTGTCTGGCCACAACTTGTGGGGTTGCTTGCTCTTACCGCTATCTGTTTCGCTATTGCCTATATCAAATTTATGCGCGAAGAGATCAGGGCGACCTGAAGACACCATAGATATACCATAGATACACATCAAATAGACTATGAGCTTACGCTGGCTATCTTTTTATCCGAACTCCAACAGTCGGCTATACTTTATGCAAAGGAGCATAAGAGATGATATTTGAAGCGCTAACAGTTGGTTTCATAGCTACTAATTGCTACATTGTGGGCTCAGATTCTACCAGGAAAGGAATGGTTATTGATCCGGGCGCGGAGGCTAAGACAATATTAAAAAGCATCGAAAAAACTGGCCTTTCCATAGAGCTGATTGTGGTGACCCACTCTCATTTTGACCATATCGGGGCGGTTAATAGTTTGAAGGACGCCACCGGTGCAAGGCTTGCTGTAGGATCTGGAACAGAAAAACAATCCCCCGGCGCTTTTGTGAAACTGGTGGCTGCTATGTCCGGCGGTTCGGCCAGGATCCCTGAGCCCGACCTCTTTTTGAAAGACGGGGACAAAATAGACATCGATGACCTGCATTTTGAGGTGCTGTTTACTCCCGGCCATAGCCCGGATGAGATTTCTTTATACGGACACGGCGTTTTATTCAGTGGTGACACGCTTTTTAACGCCGGTATTGGCAGAACGGATTTCCCGGGCTGCAGCTATAAACAACTCGAGTCAAGTATTAAGACCAAACTGTACATACTACCTGACAATACAATCGTGTATCCCGGACACGGGCCGGCAACCACTATCGGGGATGAGAAAAGGGGCAATCCCTTTATCAGGTGATTGCCCCTTTTCCTTTTCAATATGGTCAGGTTATAAGACGAAGATCGGGCAGAGTACCAGTGTGATGGTGGCCAGGAGCTTTACCAGCACATGTAGCGATGGACCGGCGGTATCCTTGAACGGATCACCAACTGTATCTCCAACTACCGCGGCCTTGTGAGCGTCTGAACCTTTGCCGAGCACTTTGCCATTGGCATCTTTAAGTTGATCGTCTTCAATCATCTTTTTGGCATTGTCCCAGGCGCCGCCGCCGTTGTTCATGAAAGAGGCAAGCATAATGCCTGAGATAGTACCAACCATCAGCAGCGCAGCCACTACCTGGGCGGCATCAAACTTATAGAACTTACCACCCGCCAATGGAATTGAGGGAAGGAACTTGAAGAGCAATCCGATGACTACCGGCGCCAGGACAACCAGCAGGCCAGGAAGGATCATTTCCTTTAATCCTGCCTTAGCCGTGATGTCAACGATCTCGGCGTAATTGGGCTTCTCTGTCCCGGCCATGATTCCGGGGTGATCGTGGAACTGCTTGCGCACCGCGGAAATTATGTCGCTTGCGGTGCGACCGACAGCCCGGATAGCCCAGGAACTGAAGAGATAAACTATCATGGCAGCCAGAAGGGCCCCCACAAAGACTTCTATGCGGGCAATATCTATGGCCCCATTAAAGTTGGGATTCAGGAATTTGACCCTCTCAAGGTAAGCCTGGAAGAGCAGGAAAGCAGCCAATCCGGCTGAGACCATGGCATAACCCTTGGTTAATGCCTTGGTGGTGTTGCCGACAGCATCGAGCCTGTCGGTGATCTTGCGGACCTCTTTACCAGCGCCGGCCATTTCATTGATGCCATTGGCGTTATCGGTGATTGGCCCAAAGGTATCCATGGAGAGAACGTACGGGCAGGTCATCAACATGCCCATAGTAGCGACGGCAGTGCCGAATGCGCCGGCGCCGGGCACGCCGCTTAAAGTGCCAAACCAGAAAGCCAGTATCAGGGCAGTACCAATGACAACGGCAGTGGCAAAGGTGGTTTCGAAACCAACAGCCACGCCCATGACGATATTGGTAGCGGGGCCGGTCTTGGAGGCTTCGGCGATATCTTGAACCGGCTTGTAGCGGGACTCAGTGTAGTACTGCGTAACGAAAATGATAGCAATGCTGGCGATGATACCAACCATACCGGCAGCGAACAGCCACCATACAGTAGGCCCGCCATATTTAGGATCATTGTATAGCATGAAGTAAACCGTTGTGGCCAGGCCAACGATGGATAAGGCGATGGCTATATAGTAGCCGCGGTTGAGAGCGTTCATGGCATTCTCGTCTTCTTTGGCCTTTACTATCAGCAAGCCGACCATGCTGGCAACCATGCCGAAGCCGCGGACAACCAATGGGAATAGTACCCACGCAACATTGTGAGTAAACAGATAAGCACCGATACCGAGGATCATAGCGCCGATATTTTCGGCAGCAGTCGATTCAAAGAGATCGGCGCCACGGCCGGCGCAGTCACCAACGTTGTCACCGACCAGGTCGGCAATAACGGCAGCGTTGCGGGGATCGTCTTCAGGGATACCGGCCTCGACCTTGCCGACGAGGTCGGCGCCCATATCAGCGGCCTTAGTATAGATACCGCCGCCGAGTTGGGCAAAGAGGGCAACAAAGCTGGCGCCGAAGCCGAAGCCAACTATGAGATGGGGAGATAACTCAGGAGTCTTGGCCCCACCGAATGCAAAGAAAATAACGGTGACGCCAATGAGGCTAAGGGCAGTAATAAGGAAACCTGATACAGCGCCGCCGTGAAGCGCAACCTTCACTGCCTCGGTCAGGTTTTTCTGGGCTGCCGCAGCACAGCGGACGTTGGATTTAACGGCTATATACATGCCGATAAAGCCGGCTAAGCCGGAGCAAATAGCTCCAACCAGGACGGCAATGCCGGTTAATATACCGATATTAATTGGGTCATAGCCCGCTTTTTGCAGCGCCTCCTCGGGCGGCAGTAAACCCACCACAACGCCGATAACGATAGCGACTATCACAGAGAAAATAGCGATAGTGCTGTACTGCCTTTTAAGGAACGCCCACGCACCTTCGAAAATCAGGTCGCCGATTTCTTTCATCTTTGGTGTGCCCGTAGGCCGGCGCATGATGCTGATTGCCAGCCAGGTGGCAAAAATCAGCGTCAGTGCACCTGCAGCAGGAACGATCCAAAAGATGTTCCAGGGAATTTGTACCATAGTACCTCCTTACTTACTTATTTGATTATTAATTGTGGTTACGTTTCACTGGATGCACGTACCCACCAAATTTGAAATTTTAGCAGCGGCAACGGCTAAAGTCAAGCTAAGGCAGGTCAGCAGAATTGCCTAATATTTTGGCCAACCTATTTATTTTTTGTTGTAAATTACGATTGTGAATGAAGGTGGTCAGGTCGCCACGCGTTTTTTCAACGATACCCCTGACGTTATCTGTATTTCGGCGTAATCCATACGTAATGGCGTCGGGAAAATCCATCGTTACAAGAACAGAGTAGATATGGTCCATGCTATCCAGCAAGTCCTCAGCACCGGTAAAGTCATTTTGCCTCAATCCATCCAGGAGATACCTCCTCAATTCACCCACGGATTCTGCCAGGCCATTGAGAAATGCCGGGTAAGCAACCTTGAGTTTATCCGGATCAGGTATGCACTTTTCGCATATTATCCCGTATGTTATGCTTGCTTCAGCATATTCCTTGAAGGCATCATGCACGTAGTTGGCAGATAGAAGGTCACCATGCCTGCCGGCAAAATCATTGCCAATTTGTATCACTAATAATCCGGCTGAACCTATTAATTTAAGTGCCTGCTCTTTCTCCCTGCGGTGAATGGCACGAATAGCCGTTGAACTCAACCTGATGATTTCCCGGCAATTCTTTAAACACCGCTCCCGCGCCGCGTCCTTATCGCCCAGATGTTCCCGTATCTGCGCTGCAATTTTATCCAGCTTCCCGGCGGCGATTTTCTTCTTCAATTTTCCTGCCCCATTCATTTGTCCCCTTTTTGTATTTTCAACAAGCCGGCAACCAGCGTTTTCTCTGCAGAATATACAGCATATCTAAATTTCTTTAATTCAGCGGTTATCAGGATGCTCTTAAATTCAGGCAGTTTTGATATCTCCTCAAGGACCCGTATGCCTTCCTGCACCCTTTTTGCGTTTGCTCTGACGACGGAAGACAGGTCTTTGTGCTCGTGTACCAGGTCGAATTGAGAGCCAATATCTCCCTCGGAGTCTCTATTCTCTATTAAATCCGTCCCGATACTAATAACCAATTGGTTTAATTGGTGCCTGATCGTTTTAAGCTGCCTGCTTGCGCTTACATCTTCCACTATGAACCGTGCGATATCCTCGAGCACGCGCAATCCTTCGCTGATGCGGTTAATGTTGGCATCAATGATACGTAGAATCCGGGGATGCACTGTTCAAATCCTTTAAAGATTCAGGAAGTACGCCATCCCTGGCGGCAGCAATACTTTTTTGTATTTCGGATGGCATCTCTACATTCATTTCTTGTAAGTGTTTTTCAAGGTTCCTGCCAATATTGCGCGGATCCTTGTAGTAATCCTGCGAAAAAACTTGACCCGGGATAGCGCTTTCCTCGTGGATTGTTCCCATAGATTTATGTATGGCAAAGCTGGAAATAATGCGTTTGAGATCCGTCTTACCGCATAGCGGGCATGTGAGATTTGATCCTGCAGCGGCAGTCCGTATCAAGAGGCTGACCCTCCTATTACAGGTGTTACATAAAAATTCATAGATGGGCATTTAATTACTCCACTCAGGACGCGGGATCTGATGAAACATAGTCACCTGGCGCTTGATTAGATGGGATTTCACCCCGCCCCAGCTTCTCCATAGTCTCTTGATATTCAGGGGCAACGGGTTCTCCCCCGCTCATTTTATTATTCCATTCTGCCAAAGCCCTGGGGTCATTATTCATTAATCCCCGCGTTAGCTGTGAATCTGAAAGAATGCTATCATATACATCTTTATAGGATTTTTGAACCATAAAAGTTGAGAATAAGCGCTGCATAGAATCTGCGCCGCATTTTGGGCACGGCTGAGAATCGTTGCTAAACTTGTGGAGATATATCTCCAACCTGGTTTTACAATTCTTGCACCAATACTCATAGACAGGCATATCAGTATCCTCAGTTTTATGATTGTAACATATGTTAGATAAGTTGTTAAAAAAAGCCAGGCTCAATGCATGTTCCTGGCTGCGTGCATTGACTTAAACACGCGCACTTTAATAAAATGCTTCGAGGTGATTTAACGTGGATAGTAAAGAGATCCGGAATGCTTTTCTGAATTTTTTCAGGGAAAAAAAGCATAAGGTTATTCCCAGTTCTTCTCTCATACCGCACGGCGATCCGACCCTGCTGTTAACAACCGCGGGTATGGTACAAATAAAGCCGTATTTCCTGGGCCTTGCGGTGCCGCCTAACCCACGATTGGCTTCCTGCCAGAAATGTTTCAGGACCACCGATATTGATTCTGTAGGAGATAATAAGCATCTCA
The DNA here is from genome assembly GCA_903929005.1 of uncultured Dehalococcoidia bacterium. Lineage (GTDB taxonomy): Bacteria > Chloroflexota > Dehalococcoidia > GIF9 > UBA5629 > CAIMUM01. Next base: position 19,863 of record CAIYTC010000209.1, read on the forward strand.
CGTTTTTCGAGATGCTGGGTAACTTCAGCGTGGGGGATTACTTCAAGAAGGAGGCTATCGAATGGGGATGGGAATTCGTAACTCAAAGGATGCATCTGCCGCCCGAAAAGCTGTGGGTGACGATTTATTTGGATGACGATGAGGCTTTCCGTATCTGGAAGACTATTGGCTTTCCTGCGAACAGGATCGTCAGGTTGGGTGAAAAAGACAACTTTTGGGGGCCGGCAGGAGACAGCGGACCCTGCGGACCATGCAGCGAGATACATTACGACTTTGGTGAAAAATACGGGTGCGGAAAGCCGGATTGCAACCCTTCGTGCAGCTGTGAAAGGTTCTCTGAAATATGGAACCTTGTCTTTACCGAATATAACCAGGACAAGGAAGGCCAGCGAACACGTCTACCCAAGCCAAACATTGATACAGGCATGGGACTGGAGAGGATTGTTGCCGTATGCAATGGCCATCAGACTGTCTATGCTACCGACCTGTTTGTACCGCTTCTTGAGAAGATCGGCAAAATCGCCAATATTGCCAAAGGTAAAAACGGACTGGCGGATAAATCGATAAAGGTCATCGCTGAGCATAGCCGGGGTATCACCTTTTTGATTGCTGACGGCCTGCTTCCTTCCAATGAAGGGAGGGGTTATGTACTCAGGCGGATATTGAGGCGGGCCTGCTTCCTGGGCAGAAAATTGGGCCTGGATAAACCTTTCATGGGTGAAATGGCCACGGTTGTGATTGAGCAGATGGGCGCCGTCTATCCGGAGCTGGCAGCAAACCGCAAGTTGATATTGGATATTATCAAAAATGAGGAGGAGAAATTTAATGATACCCTGGATGCCGGCATAAGCCTCTGTGAGAAGGCCATTGCGGATGCCAGGACTCAGAAGATGAGTTGCCTTTTAAGCGAGGACGTATTCAGGTTCTGGGATACCTATGGTTTCCCGTTTGAATTGAGTGCTGAAATAGCACAGGAACACGGCCTTTCTATTGATAAGGTTGGATTCGAAGCTGAGATGGATAAGCAACGGGAAAGGGCCCGGGCTTCCCACAAATTTACCGGCGCTAAAGGAGAGGCGGATGCTATTGCTCAGCTTGGCCCTGAACTCAAATTGACCGAGTTCGTTGGATATGAAAAGCTGACTACTCAATCCAAAATAATGCAAATTATTGATGAAGAGGCTGTTAAGCTGGTTGAGAAGGCGGTTAAGGGGAAAGCTGTTACGCTCATCTTAGACAGGACACCTTTCTATGGAGAAATGGGAGGCCAGGTTGGCGACACCGGAAAGATAATGACTGAAACGGGTGAAATTAATATAGCCAGCGCCCTATCTTTTGCCACTAACGGCATAGCAATTTCAGGGCATGTTCTCAAGGGATCGGTATCTGTAGGTGACATAGTTGAGGCCTCAATTGATCAGGCCCGCCGTATGGATATTGCCAGGAACCATACAGCCACGCATATTTTGCAGGCAGTGATGAGACGAATACTGGGCAGCCATGTTGCGCAAAGGGGTTCGCTGGTAGGCCCGGAGAGGTTGCGTTTTGATTTTGCCCACCTTTCCAGCCTTGACGAGAAGCAATTGGAAGAGATACAGGGCGGGGTAAATGAGATAATAAGAAAGAATATATCCGTTTCCACGGAAACCTGCTCATACGATATGGCCATCAGCGAAGGTGCGATGGCCATATTTGAAGAAAAGTATGGTGATACTGTGAGAGTGGTCAAGATAGGAGCACCCGGTGTAAGCGCTGAATTATGCGGTGGCACGCATGTTAAATCGACCGGTGAAATCGGCGCTTTCCTGATTACATATGAAGCCGGCGTCGGCACGGGTTTACGCAGAATAGAAGCGGTTACCGGCCGGGGGGCAGAGGCGCTTATTAGCGAACGGCTGGGGCTTCTCGACCAGGTTGCCAGCCACTTAAAGGTAGCAATTCACGAAATCCCCGCCAAAATAGAGAGCCTCACCGGCAATTTAAATGCCAGCAAAAAAACGGTTTTTGCTCTACAGCGGGAATTGGCCAGGCATGCGGCGGACCGGCTGCTCAAAGAAAATGTAAAAGAAATAAATGGTGTTAAAGTGCTGTTTTCCCAGGTACCGCCTGCATCGAAGGCCTCCTTAATGGAGATGGGCGATATGTTAAAGGCCAATCTGAAAAGCGGTGTAGTTGTTCTCGCTACTGTTTATGAAGATAAGCCCTGTTTTATCGCAACGGCAACCGCTGATATAGTTGCCAGGGGCATCCATAGTGGGAAACTGGTTAAGAAAATATCTGAAATCGCGGGTGGTAGTGGTGGTGGCAAAGCCGAGATGGCACAGGCTGGAGCTAAAGATAAAGAGAAGGTCGGCGATGCTTTGCAGGCCGTGCCAAAAATAGTGGAGGAGATGTTGCGAGCCGGACATGAGTAGGATTATGGGACTTGATATCGGTGATAAAAAGATTGGGGTGGCTCTATCAGATCCGTCTCAAATACTGGCTACACCTTTGAAAACGATCATAAGGCTGAATGACGAATCTGCTATACTCGAAATAATTAACCTCGTTAATCAACACGGGGTCACAAAATTGGTTGTTGGCTTGCCCTATTCTCTGGATGGGACGATCGGCCAACAGGCAGAAAAAGTACTCTTGTTTAAAGAGAATATTACGGCAAAGACGGATATCGGGATTATAATGCAAGATGAACGGCTTTCCTCGGTTATGGCTGAACAAAAGTTAGGGGAAGCCGGTAAAAAACGAGGCAAACTAAAAAGCGATATAGATGCCGCGGCTGCTACGGTAATATTGCAGTCATACCTCGATGAAGTACTATTGAATGGTGAGATCTCTCAGCTTGCTCCGCCATCTTTTTAAACGGCTGGTTGGCGCCGGCCCACAGACATATCAGGCATCACATTAACTGTAATCTGTGCTATTCTCATGTTGAACGACTCTTATTGGGAGGCATTTCATGCAAAGATTCCTATTATTAATGACACTTCTGGCACTCTCTTTCCCCGCATTAGTTTCATGTAGCTGTATCGAAAACAAAATAGCTGTAATTTCCCTAAACGGGGTCATTCAGGAAGAGTCGCAGCTGTCATTATTTGGCGGTTCAGCGATCACGCCGCACGATGTAAGAAGGGACCTTCAGCGGGCACAGAATGATAGCACGGTAAAAGCCATCGTAATGCAGGTCAATACGCCCGGGGGCGATGTCAGCGCCTGCCAGGAGATAGTTTACGAACTGGAGAGAGTAAAAAAACCTGTTGTAATAAGTATGAGAAGCATGGCTACGTCCGGCGGTTATTACATCTCGGCCAGGGCTAATAAGATTGTTGCGCTCCCCACAACGCTCACCGGAAGCATCGGCGTAATCTCTCAAATCCCTAACCTGCAGGGCCTTTTTGAAAAGGTCGGAGTAAAGATGGCGGTGATTAAATCCGGTAAATACAAGGATATGTATTCCGGTACGCGCGAATTAACAGCCGAAGAAGTACAAATCATGCAAAAAATAACTGATGAAATGTATAGCCGGTTTATTGACATAGTTGCGGATGGGCGGCATATCAGCAGGGATAAAGTTGAGGAGTTGGCCACCGGTCAGGCATACACTGGAAATGAAGCTAAAGCATTGGGCCTGGTAGATGAACTCGGTGGTTTGCAAACAGCCATCGATCTTGCGGCCCAATTAGCCGGGATCCAATCACCGCAAATCGAATACTACCAACAGGAAGCCCCGGGCCTGTTGAAATTGCTGACCGGCGTTGGCGGAGTTAATCTTGAAAACCTGACAGGAAGCCGGCCCATATCCGCTGAGCAGTTTGTTTCCCTGGAGTTGCTAACTGGAGCCTACCCGAAGTTTTTATACCGGTAGAGGGGGAAAAGTGAAATTTATTGCACTTTTTGCCGGTCATGATTTTGATGAAGTAATAAAAACAGTATAAGATATTAAGGTTATTCTGATTGATCAAACGTAATTGGTCCAGGGCCCATTCAAGTTGAGCGCTTCTTTAAATTCGCGTCCCGGCATCATTGATTATATAAGCGTGCTTAAACCGAAGGAGACGAGCCTGCTGGTCTTCATTGGCGCGTGCGCTGCCCTGTTCGCTGCTTCTTCGATCGATACGGGCTTCCCGGCAGGCGATTTTGCCTTGACCATCATTGCCCTGACCCTGGGCAGTGCCGGCGCCAACGGATTAACGAACTATTTAGACCGTGATGTCGATGCAAAGATGAAGCGCACCTGCACACGGGTATTAGCATCGAAAAAGATCCATCCGCCGCAGAAAGCCTTGCCTCTTATCATCCTTTTTATGGCGGGAGGGCTTGCATTAGCCTGGTTGTTATCGCCCGTCTGCTTTGCTATCGGACTGGCAGGCATCCTGGCCTCGGGGATATGGCGCAAAACCATTTCATGCACCTTCCTTGGCATTATTGCCGGAAGCGCACCCGTCCTGATAGGGTGGTACGCTATAACCGGGCAACCGGCGGTTGATATCCTGCCCGTCCTGTCTTTTTGTTTGATAGCGGCCTGGACGCCCATCCATGTTTGGACGCTGATGATGGCTAACCGCAGTGACTATGAGGGCGCCGGGTTACACTACTTTCCCCTGACATGGGAAGACAAAGACGTAATAAAAATACTGGCTGTGCTGTCGCTCGTATTATCTATCGTGGCACTGATGATATATTTTTTTTCCGGAAAGCTGCACTGGCTTTACCTGTGTGTTTCGAGCATCCTCAGCCTGGTGATGATATATGCCAACGTACGCTTGCTGTTTGCGCCATCTTCCCAAAATGCGTGGTCAGTTTATCGATTATCCGCCTTCCCATACCTCGGTATTATATTTTTAGTAATGGTGATAGATTCGTGGTTCCTGTAAAACCTGCCTCCAGGCACGTCCTGGACTACGCTTTTTACCCCGGGAGTATCGCTGTAGTAGGTGCATCAGATCAAACCCTTTCCGCCGGTTACCATTTTCTCAAACACCTGCTCGACCTGGGTTATGCAGGCAAAATATACCCGGTCAACCCCAAAAAGGACTCTATACTGGGAGTGAAGACATATCCGGGCCTTAAAGACGTTCCCTGTGAAGTGGATTTAGTCATCTGCTGTGTTTCTACCGACAGGGTTCTGCCCCTGCTGGATGAATGTAAAATAAAGAACGTAAAGATTGTGCATCTTTTCACAGCGCGCCTGGGTGAAACGGGCAGGCCGCAGGCGTTGGAACTGGAAAACCGCATAAAAGCCGCTGCTGAGCGGCTCGGCATCAATTTGATAGGGCCCAATTGCATGGGCATTTACAGTCCTGAATCAAAGATATCTTTTGGTTACGGGATGCCCGCCGAACCGGGCAACATAGGTGTTGTTTTTCAGAGCGGCGGCGCCGCAGCCCTGTTGGTCCAGGATTGCGTGCTGCTGGGGTTGAGATTCAGCAAAGTGCTCAGCTATGGCAATGCGATGCAAATCGACGAGAGCGACATCCTTGACTACCTGACAAACGATGAAAAGACGGGGGTCATCGCGGGGTACTTTGAGGGGGTCAGGGATGGCAGGAGGTTTATGATGTCCTTAAGCGCAGCGGCGCGGAACAAGCCCGTCATTGCCATCAAGGGCGGACGGGGCAAAGCCGGTACGAGGGCCGTGGCTTCCCATACCGCTGCCGTGGCCGGTTCGCACAACATCTGGGACACGGCCTTTCAGCAGGCGGGTGTGGTTCAGGTCAGGGACGTTGACGAGATGATTGGCCTGCTGAGCCTGTTTAACGGCCTGCCACCGGTGGCGGGCAGGAGGGTCGGCATCATCGGCGGCGGGGGCGGCAAGTGCGTCATCGCGGCGGACCTGGCCGAAGAGGCCGGCCTGACGGTACCTCCGCTTTCCACGGAGCTAAAGAATAAACTGAAAGAACTGGTGCCGTCTCTGTGGGACTGGATCGGCAACCCCATCGATTTCTCCATCTGGGGCGACGAGGCCCACAAGGCCGCGCAGGTCAGGCAGCTGTTGTCCGAAGACCCCGGCTTTGACTGCCTGCTAATGCATTTGTCCGACGACAATCCTTTGGATGACGAGTGGTGGACGGCTATCGTCAGGATGGACGTGGACAACATCATCGACCTCCACAGGCAGAAGAAAAAGCCCGTAATCGCGGTGCTCAGCGGCGCCAGGCCGGGCTATGAGGACCTGCGGAATATCCGGTGGAAGACCATCAGCGAGCAGAGGTCGAAGCTGGCCGTGGCAAAAGTCCCGGCCTTTGATACCACGGCGGAGGCCGTGCGCGCCCTGGCAAAGTATGTCGGCTACTGGGAGCGGAAGCGGTATAATCCATAGTATCTATGCCGGACAATACGTTCAAGATCACGCATCACTGCGCGGGGACCGGTGCGAGGGTGGCCGAGTTGACGCTCTTGCACGGGAAAGTCTGCACACCCATCTTTTTACCCGTGGGCACCCAGGCCACGGTGAAGAGCCTGGACACCGCCGACCTTGAGCGCATCGGCATCAGGATGCTGCTCTGCAACGCCTACCACCTGTATTTGAGGCCCGGCATAGATGTTATAAAGAAGGCCGGCGGGCTGCACCGTTTCATGCGCTGGGGTGGACCGATACTCACAGACAGCGGCGGCTACCAGGTGTTCAGCCTGTCCTCCTTCCGCAAGCTGACGGAGGAGGGAGTGGTCTTCCGCTCGCACATCGACGGCAGCGAGCACAGCATCACGCCCGAGTCGTCCATGTCCATGCAGGAGGAGCTGGGGGCCGACGTCATCATGGCGCTGGACGTGTGCCCCGGGAGCGGCGATGTTAGGGACAAACAGGAGAGGGCCATGGAGTCCACCTTCAGGTGGGCGAAGCGCTGCCGCGAAGCCCATCACCCCACCGGTCAACTCCTCTTCGGCATCATCCAGGGCGGCACATACCCCGACCTGCGCAGGCAGGCCGCCGAGCAGGTCACCTCGCTGGGTTTCCCCGGCTATGCCATAGGCGGATTGAGCCTGGGCGAGTCCAAGTCGGCCATGTGGGAGACGGTCGAGGCGACCGTGCCCTGCATGCCTGCGGACCGGCCGCGCTACCTGATGGGTGTGGGCTCACCCGAGGACATCGTCGAGGGCATCTCAAGGGGCATCGACATCTTCGACAGCGCGCTGCCGACGCGCGTGGCCCGCAACGGCGCACTCTACACCCGGGGCGGCAGGAAGAACATCAGGCGGGCGGATTTCAAGGAGGACATGGGCCCGGTCGACGCGGACTGCGGGTGCTACACCTGCGGCAACTATTCCGCCGCCTACCTGCACCACCTCTTCAGGAGCGAAGAGCTATTGGGCTACAGGCTTGCCACCATTCACAACCTCTACTTCATGCAGAAGCTGATCGGGCAGGCCCGGGCGGCCATCGCTGAAAACACCTTCCCGGAGTTCAGGAGCAACTTCCTGGAAACCTACCAAACTACCGACGAAGACAAGCGCATCGAACAGAAGACGGCGGCGCTGAAGGGTAAGAAGAGGGAAGATTTTCCTGAGACAAGTGAACCCACTACCTTTTGACTGCCAGGCTGAGCGCATATATGAAATATGGTAACCTTAGATACAAAATGCTGATTTTCGATTTATTTAATTTTGTCGTTTTACGATCAAAGATGTTTATGGTTATGGGGGGTTATAAATAATCTGTTAGCAAAATGTTACCTTAAGTTCAAACGTGGTTGTTTTGAGGTGCAGGGGGGGATTTCTCTACATACTGCAATAAACCTACTACTTAATTTAGACTCAATCATAGTAGGCTACGGTGCATTATTACTTGCTTGGCGGCATCCTCTGATTGCACTTCCTATAGGCATAATTG
>CAIYTC010000210.1 GCA_903929005.1 uncultured Dehalococcoidia bacterium
AACATCCGCCTGAAAGCCTGGCCAGCAATTTTACCGTTACCTGGTCTAACCCTTCCATCTGTGACAGCCTTTTTTCTATTTCCCCCGTAGGAACCGGTTTCAGTTCAAAGCGCTGGCATCTCGAAACTACGGTTTGCAGCAAAGCCTTTTCCTCCGATGTTAGCAGCAGGATAACTATATGTTGCGGAGGTTCCTCTAAAGTTTTTAGCAGGCAATTCGCTGCTTCGGTTGACATCAGGTCAGCATTGTCGATGATAAATATTTTATATCTGCCTTCATAGGGAGGCAGGCTTGCTCCCCGTTGCAACGTCTCACGTATGGTGTCAATGCCGATCTCAGTAGCCTTCTTCCTGTCCTTAGCTTCTCTGCCGCTATTTTTGTCGATGACAATGACATCCGGGTGTTTGCCCTGCTCTATGCGCTGGCATACCCGGCACAGCTTGCATGGCGGGCACTCTTGCTCGCAGTTCAAGGCACTTGCCAGTTCAAGCGCCAGCGTCATCTTGCCGATATGGGCCGGTCCGACGAAGAGGTAAGCGTGTGCCAAGGCGCCACGGTCAATAGCATCCCTTAAGTAGTTAATTAGCTGTTCCTGGCCTGCTGTTTGCCACATTTAATCTTTGCTGACAATACCGACTAATATATAACAGGTATTATACACTATATGAAGTAACGTTCGTCCCCACGCAAATATCAGGGCAGGTTATCTGCATAGGAACCTTATATTTGACAGGGATGATAATTATTGCTATATTATAATTTTGCTATTATGTCATTCCGACCTATGGCTCTGATATTTGGTTTCACTGCATAGATTTTTCCGATATGTCACTTTGTTATTAATTTGGCCAGCCAATTCGTAACCGATCTGAAATTAACAGGACAGGAGAAAATATGTCTATTTCTGTAACTATGGAAAATAATAACTTGCCTGTTGTTAAAAGTAAAAACTACGCGCGACTGCCACAGGTGCTGGAGATACCCAACCTGATCCAGGTACAGCTTGATTCTTTCAGGTGGTTTATGGAGGAGGGAGTCAGGGACCTGTTGCAGGAGGTTTCCCCTATCAAGGACTTCACCGGGCAAAAGATGGAGCTGGCTTTCGCCGGGTATGAGTTCCGTCCGCCTGTAGACGACGTTGCCCAGTGTCGCCAGAGGGATAGGAGCTACCAATCCAACCTGTATGTCCGTGCCAGCCTGCTGATAAAAGAGACCGGTGAGATTAAGGAGCAGGAAGTTTTTTTAGGCGAGATACCCTTGATGACCGAAAATGGCACATTTATCATCAGCGGTGCAGAAAGGGTCGTGGTAAACCAGTTAATCCGCTCCCCGGGAGTGTATTTTACGCTGACGACCGAAGACAGCGGCCGCAGGTTATGCAATGCCAAGCTGATACCTGAACACGGCGCCTGGCTTGAGTTTGAAACATCCAATAAGGGTGTAATCTGGGCCAAGATTGACGGCAGGCGCAAGATCGCTGTAACCACGTTATTACGCGCTATCAGCGG
>CAIYTC010000211.1 GCA_903929005.1 uncultured Dehalococcoidia bacterium
CTTAACCACGCGCCCTCCGATATCCCGCCGCGCATGCTGCGGGAAGTGTATCTGTATCCCTTTGAAAAGGCCGTCAGGGAAGGTGGAGTGCTCTCTGTTATGAATGCCTACCAGGAAATAGACGGCCTGCCCTGCGCCGCGTCCGAAGAACTTTTGACAACCATACTGCGTAACGAGTGGGGCTTCGACGGCGTTGTGGTGGCAGATTACTACGCGGTGCTCATGCTGAATACCTTTCACCGCGTAGCATCCGGCCGGGTAGAGGCTGCCCGGCTGGCGCTGGCCGCCGGGATAGATATGGAACTGCCTGAGCATGACTGCTATACCGACGCGCTCACAGCGGAAGCTGACGCCGGCAGGTTCCCGATTGATATAATAGACCGTGCCGTCGCCAGGGTGCTCAAAATGAAATTCAGGCTGGGGCTTTTCGAGAAGCCGTATATTGAGAATCCTGACGTAAAAAAAGTATTCGATACCGTAGATAACAGGTCGCTGGCGTTGGAGGCGGCGCGCAAATCCATCGTGCTCTTAAAGAACGGGAATAACCTGTTGCCGCTGGATAAAGGCGCAGGGACGATCGCCGTTATCGGCCCGCATGCCGATAGCGCCAGGAACCAACTGGGGGATTATACTTACCCCGGGCATATAGGCATCACTGCTATGACGGCGGATTCGCTCGGTTGCAGGCTGCCGGCCGAAGATATTCAGCCGGATACCGTCCCCGTGAGGGTGGTCACGCTGCTGGAAGGGATCAAAGCCAGGGTAGCGGGAGGGGCCAAGGCGCTTTACGCTGCCGGCTGCCACGTCAGCGATGGTTCTGAGGATGGTTTCGCCGAAGCTGTGGGTATTGCAATGCAGGCGGACACTGTGATTTTAGCGGTTGGCGGCAAATCGGGACTGATGCCCGATTGCACCTGCGGGGAGATGCGCGACTCTGCCGGCCTGCGCCTGCCCGGGGCACAGGAGCAACTGATCAAGGCTGTCTATGAAACAGGTAAACCGGTGGTGCTGGTGATCATGGATGGCAGGCCGCTTGTATTGGGCTGGATGGCCGACAAAATACCCGCTATCGTGATGGCCTGGAAGCCGGGCGAGGAAGGCGGCAATGCCGTAGCTGATGTGCTTTTCGGCGATTATAACCCGGGCGGCAAATTGCCGGTAACCTTCCCCAGGAGCGCAGGTCAGGTGCCCATTTACTACGGCATCAGGCCATCGGGAGGCAAATCACAGTTCTGGGGCGATTACACCGACCTGCCGGTAACTCCCCTGTATGAATTCGGGTACGGTTTGAGCTATACCACTTTCGAGTTGAGCAACCTGCGTATAACCCCTGAACGCATTAGAGCTGATGGAACTGTCAGCATAAAGGCCGACGTTAAGAATACCGGCAGCCGGCCGGGCGACGAGGTTGTGCAATTATATATCAACGACGTGGTTTCCAGCCTGACGCGTCCGGCGCTGCAGTTGAAGGGGTTCCGGCGCCTGTCATTGCAACCCGGCCAGGCCGCAAACGTGGAATTTGAGTTGCCGGTTAAAGAGCTCGCCTATTACGATATTAACATGCAGTTGGCGGTGGAGCCCGGCGTATTTAGAGTAATGGTAGGCACGTCTTCTAAAAATTTAGCGCTCACGGGGCAATTTGAGGTTCAAGAATAATATGCTCAGGCAGATTTTATTCATTGCCCTGCTGATAAGCTTAGCTGTCTTAACTTATGCGCTGTTTTACCCGGGGGCAGTTTTCGTACTGGCCATCCTAATAGAGGCGGTCCTTTATGCCGGCGCCGCCCTGACACTATTTTTCTGGCGAAAAAAAAGCAGGTGGTGGATCCCGGTCCTGTGTATATTCGGCGCCATGTTCCTATTGCTAACAACACTGGGATGCCTGAAGCTGGCAGAAAGCTTACGCTGGATAAATCAAAACCCGGACTTTTACCCTGACGGCAAAATCGTGGAAGGTTCAGCAGGCGGGATGGCATCCCTGGATATTGCCATCACAGAACGCAATACATACGTAACGCCCGGGCTCACGTTCCGCGCCGGAGAGAAGGGCATAAGCCGGGGCGGCGGCCTTATTTTGCGCCTCGGCAAGATAATCCCTGTCGGTGGGAAGCCCAGGTTTTATGACTGTACCTACCAGGATATGTTTAGTAATACCCTGCAGGTCAATAATCCCGCCGGACAGGGCTTTGTCAGCGTCCGGGCGCCTGCCGGGATCAAGCTTTCCCTGAGCCAGCCGGATGCTCCCAATACACGGGATTTTCTGCTCAATGCATTCGTGACTGCCTGCGGTCCATACCGTAATGACCTGAGCTCTCCCATCTATTACCAGTTGAACGCGGCACACCGGCACGAGGTACATCTGAAGCTCACCGCAGGCAACCTGCGGCCGGGTGAGGCCGTTGAATTGATACTCGGAGACAGGTCAGGGGGCGGGCCGGGCTGGATGATGCCGGCCGGCGAGGCGGATGCCGACCTGGTGATCTATGCCGACGAATCGGGGAGCGGTGAGTACCGCGTTGTTCCCTCGTATGTCACGCTGGAGGTCGGAGGAGGCCAGGCAGCTTCGCTGGAGGTCATCTCCCCCAGTACGCCCGGCCTGAATGAGGAATTTACTTTTGTGGTAAAGGCGGTAGACAACGATGGGTTTCTGTCGCTGAAATATTCTGGAACAATCAGCCTGCCCCGGCAGGATGGCATAGAATTCGACCAGAGCACATATACCTTTCTTGCGGCGGATAAAGGCGCGGCCAGGCTGAAGGCACGTGTCACCAAAGCGGGGACGTATAACCTGAGCCTGCGTGACGCGGCAACGGGCAAGGCTTACAGCAGCAACACTCTCATGGTCGGGGAAACAGCGGGTACGCATATTTACTGGGGCGATCTGCATCAGCATACAACCCTGGGAAAAGATGCCAACCGGGTTCCGGAGTGGGTTTTCCAGAGGAACAGGGATATCGAGGGCTTCGATTTCGCAGCCATCAGCATCCATGACCTGTTTGAATACTGGGGCCTACCGCCTGATCCGGATGAGCTGAGCTATCTGAAAGAAGTGACAGAAAAATACAATGATAGCGGGAAATTTGTCACTTTTCACGGGTATGAGTGGACCAACCTGCCGCAAGGGCATCGCAATATATATTTTGCCGGGGGCGAGGCGCCCGTCCTGTTCCCTTACGATAAGGTTAAAAGCCCGGATGCCCTCCGTACAGAGCTGGCGGGCCAGCACTACATAGCTATCCCTCATCATACGGCCTGGCGTTTTATGTACTCCAACAGCCCCTACAACTGGGGACCGCTGGATTGGGAAGAAGCGCGCCTGGCCGAGATTTACTCCAAGCATGGCAGCAGCGATTTTTTCGAGGGGCCTTTCCCTATTCACCACGACGTCACGCCGTTCTTCATTTACCTCATGGGAGCGACCAGCAACCGGGCGCACAAAGGGGACGGCTCATATGTGCGGGAAGCCCTGGCAAAGGGCTATAAGCTGGGAATCACGGCAGGCGGGGACAACCACTGGGCCCGGGGTGGCAAATCATTCGGGACGGGTATAACACAGGATTATCCCCATGGCCTGCAGGCCGTGGTTGCAACAGATTTGACACGCGCCGGTCTCTATGAAGCCATGTGGCAGCGGCATACGTACGGGACGACGGGAGCACGCATCATCATCGACTTCAAGGTTAACGGCTCTCCCATGGGCTCGGAAATCAGCGCTGACAACGGCGGCCTGCCCCTCATTTACTATATGGTGAAGGGGACTGCCCCGGTGCAGAGCATTGAGATCTGGAAATACTCGAAATCAAAGGGATATGAGGTGTTTAATTTCGCGGGCAAAGGTATGCTGGACGCCGAAGGTCAATTCAGCGACAATGAATTCGACCAGGATGCGTTTTATTTTATGAAAGTGGTGCAGGAGGATGGCAACCTGGCATGGTCAAGCCCGGTGTGGTTGCAGAAATTAGCGGCAGGGCAGCTACCAGGGTTGGCAGATGACACCGGATATAGTGACCCTGGCTATGAGCAGGACCCTGCCCTGCTGGATAATTTATACATGTGCGGCCAGGCCGTTTCTAATAAACTGGACGATAGACGGCTATTAGAGCTGTTAATCAGTCGAGATCTACAGGGTTCTTGCACTGGCGGCACTTTTTAACTCCCCTGAAGGTTGCGTAGCCGCAATGCGGGCAGGTGTAGCGCTTCTCCTCTTCGGCCATCCATACCTCTGTGCTGACTTCACGCCACCGGGGTACGGCACGCAGGATAACTTTCTTGCCGACCGGTATGGGGAAATTATCGATGAATTTGCAGGGGAAATCGCTGCACCGGTGGCAGCCCTCGATTTTCTTCTCCCGGCAGCACGATTTGATCGGGCATACCTGGCAATAGCCGAAGACACGTCCAGACAGGCAGCCGTCGCACACTAAGTCTTCGGGTTTGGCGCCGTAAACAGGCGCCAGTTTTTCCTTGAACTTCTCGTTGTTGTCCCTGGTCGCGACATATATAGCGCAGACACCGCAGTATAGTCCGCACGGCGCTGCCAGTTCCTTATTACCGGCCATTCTGCCACCCCCTTATTCGATATAGGTGTGATTATATGCTTACCCGGCTATATTTACAAGCGGGCGGCCGCTAATTTGTCGATAGAATGGCACTGGTGTAAAATTGCTAACGGATAAGGACAATTCGGCAATTATATTGAGGAGGACAATTAAATGAAATCTACCTGGGGATGTGCTCTGGCGGCAGTGGGCGCCATTGTCGTGGTGGCTATTATCATCGCTGTTTCCCTGATGGGCATATATAACGGGCTGGTTACCAAATCCCAGGCTATAGACGCCCAGTGGGCGCAGGTGGAAACACAGTACCAGAGGCGCTTCGACCTGATACCCAACCTGGTCAATGCCGTCAAGGGCATGATGAAACAGGAACAGACGGTATTCCAGGCCATCGCGGATGCCAGGACAAAGTATGGCGCTGCCCAGACGGTAGATGCCAAGGCGGCAGCCGCAGGCGAAGTGGAAACTTCGCTGGGACGTCTGATAGCAGTTATGGAAAATTACCCTGACCTCAAGTCCAGCCAGAACGTGACGCAACTTATGGACGAACTGGCCGGGACGGAGAACCGCATCAGCGTGGAGCGTAAGCGCTTCAACGACCTAACGCGAGACTATAACACGCAGATCAAGACCTTCCCCACCAATATGCTGGCCGGTATGTTCGGTTTCACAGAGAAACAATACTTCCAATCTGTAACCGGCTCTGAAGTAGCGCCCAAAGTGGAGTTTTAGTGAAGCGTTTATTGCCTCTCCTGGTCCTGGCGGCCTGCCTGGCTGTTCTTGTGCTGCCAGTGAGTATGGCATTGGCGCAGGAGCCGAATTTCCCGCCCTTGACCGGTTATGTTAATGACAGCGCAGGGCTATTGTCGATCCAGGGAAAAGCTGAGCTTGAATCCAAATTGGCCCAGCTTGAGAAGGATACGACTGCCCAGGTCTTTGTAGCGACGGTAAAAAGCCTGGAAGGGGACAATATACAGGATTATGCCAACCGGCTTTTCGAGAAATGGAAGATAGGACAAAAAGATAAAAACAACGGTGTGCTTTTCCTAATAGCGCTGGAAGATCGCAAAATGTGGATCGAGGTAGGGTATGGGCTGGAACCGCTTATCACCGACGGCCGCGCCGGCCGGATTCGAGACAATGATATAACACCAAAATTCAAGCAGAACGATTATGAGGGAGGTATAACGGCCGGGGTGGCCTCCATAGAGAAATATATCAGGGACGGTACCCCGCCGGCGCCGCTGGAGGAAAACCCGGTGAAATCCGCTTTCGGCGATTGGGTAGGTGT
Source organism: uncultured Dehalococcoidia bacterium (assembly GCA_903929005.1). Lineage (GTDB taxonomy): Bacteria > Chloroflexota > Dehalococcoidia > GIF9 > UBA5629 > CAIMUM01. The sequence goes on from CAIYTC010000211.1 coordinate 5,848, forward strand.
GCTATTTTTCCTGACCATTATCACTGTTTACCTGTCCGGTTTCATGGCTCGTAGCAAGAACATCTGGATGGGAGGCATCTGGGGCGCTATTGCCGGCGCGATCATAGGGTTGAGCATCGGCGGTATAGCAGCCCTGCTTATAATGCCTATCATTTTTGCCGGTCTTGGCCTGGGGGCCGACGCGCTGCTGTCCAAGAATTATCAGAAGCTGGTGGAATCGGGCAAAGCTACCGACTGGCACAAAACGGGAGGTGGCTTCTGGGGTCCCGGAGGATTTGGTGGTGGGTCCGGTGGTGGCGGTGGTGGCGGTGGTTTTGGCGGTGGAGGTGGTGGGTCATCCGGTGGTGGAGGAGCTGGAGGCGGATGGTAAGGCCGGCTTAGATTTCAACTAATAGAAGCTCCTTCGGACGAAGGAGCTTCTTAATTATTGCTGCCGTTCCGGCCTGTTAATCATTCCCGAGGCAATCCTTGAGCCTGAATTTACCGGGGCAAATAATCATGCAATTATTAGTAGGCACGGGGCAAGCCCAGCTTGAACTGGCCGATAACGTTCTTCTGTATCTCGATGGTGCCGGCCGCGCTGAACCAGCCTGCATTGAGCAGGTAGAGGTTCTGCAGCCGTCCCTTCAGCCTGGCCAATTTTGAGTCGGGGCTGATTTGTGAGTATGCCCCGATTATCTCAAGGCCGGTCTTGGCCAGGTTCTCGGTAACAATGTTACTATAAAGCTTGTTTCTGGCGGCCTCATAACCGGGCATCTTGCCGGTGCTCATCTTCCACATTATCTCGATGCCGAAGGTGCGCAGCGTCTCCAGTTCTATGGCCCTCTCGGCCAGCTTGTTGCGTACCACGGGGTTGGCGCTCAGCGGCTGGCCTCTGTGATAGGTCTCCCGGGCATAGCGCACCAGCATATCTATCAGGCGCCTGCCGGCGCCCAGTATGTGCGGGGCCATGGATAGCCGTTCGATGGCCAGGGCCGGGATGAGCATATAGAAGCCCCTGTTCTCCTCTCCTACCAGGTTAGCAGCCGGCACCCGGACATTGTCGAAGAAGAGTTCGTTGAAGCTGTGTACGCCTGCCAGGTTGACCAACGGCCTGGTCGTTATGCCGGGGCTCTTCATATCAACGATGATGATGCTCATGCTCTTATGTATTTTGCTGATAGTAGGATCGGTTTTGCAGGCCAGCCAGCACCAGCGCGCGCGGTGGGCGCAGCTTGTCCACACTTTCTGGCCGTTTATCACGTATTCGTCCCCCGAGCGGATAGCGGTGGTCTTGATCTTGTTATAGTCCGAGCCGGAATCAGGTTCGCTGTAGGCCGTGCACCAGATGCCGTCGGGGTCGCCGGAGGCGATCAGCGGGAGGTATTTCTGCTTCTGCTCAGGATTGCCGAAAAGCATCAGGCTGGGCCCGTTGATGCCGGTGCCCGAGATGCCCATGCCGGTCCCGGGAATCTCGTGATAGCCCGCTTCCTCTAAGTAGGCGAATTGTTCCCAGTATGACGCGTTGCTGCCGCCGTACTGCTCAGGCCAGCCCATGCACAGCCAGCCCTTAGCCGCCAGTTTTTTCGATATGCTGAGCGAGAATTCCCAATCCTCATCCCTGCTCTCCTCTTCCAGCATGGCTGTATGGTAGGGCTGGCCGGCTACTTCAGCCAGGGCGAATTTTCTGACTTCCGCCCTTAATTTCTCTGCTTTGGCTCCAAGTTCAAAATCCATTTTTCAGCCTC
>CAIYTC010000212.1 GCA_903929005.1 uncultured Dehalococcoidia bacterium
ATGCCCTTGCTAAGGCAGCCAAGGGCTCCCGGCAATATAGGGTTCTACGTACCATACCAGTACCTGCGGCTCAGGTCCGAATGGGATAAATATCTCCCGCATACGAGGTAGATACCACGTGCTTATCAGGGTTTCCTAGTATTCACGATGGCCGCTTCGCTGGTGGGAACTTCTATGGTCACCCTGGTTTCAAGCTCGGCCATCAGGGTATTCTTGATGACATTTCTGCCTACTATTTTGGCCTTGCCCATTTTGGTAATTATCTCCTGGCCTATCTCAGGCATTTTACTTTTCATATCGTGGTACTGATCATACTCATAGCCCAGGCAGCACAGGAGACGGCCGCACAGGCCAGAGGTTTTCATCGGGTTGAGGGCAATATCCTGTTCCTTGGCCATCTTAATAGATACAGGCATGAAATCGCTTAGGAAAGCAACACAGCATAACTGGCAGCCGCATTTACCCACGCCGCCAATCAGTTTAGCTTCATCCCTGGCCCCGACCTGCCGTAGCTCGACGTGTGTCCTCAACTCGTGGCTGAGCTTGCGTACAAGCTCGCGGAAATCAACTCGTTTTTCCGAGTAGAAAAAGACAATCAGATGAGAACCATCCAGGTTATACCGGGCGTAGATAACTTTCATCGGCAAATTCAGGCTTTCTGTTAGTTCCTTGCTCTTGGCCAGGGCTTTATTAGCACGGTCTCTCTGGTGCTGTGCCTGAGATATATCCTCTGGTGTTGCCACGCGTATGACCGGCTTGAAGGGCTCGGCATTTTCCTCGGGCGTAACTTCCCTGGCCGCGATAACCACCTTCCCCAGTTCTATGCCCCTGTTGGTTTCAACTATAACCTGGTCGTTGATTTTGAGATTAAACGCAGCAGTATCGAAAAGGTATATTTTCCCCGTTTGCAGGAAGCGGACTCCAATCACTATAGCCATTATCAGTTTGGACCGGCGGAATTAAGCGCATAATCCGCCCGTCTCTCCTTTTTTGGCATATCCAGCATAAGCACTTCGAACACAAGTCGCAAATTTGCATTATAAGATACGTTGATAAGCATTTTATTCAAACTGTCAATGAACTCCTTTATCTCGAGAACGGTCAGCATGTTTGCCCATGACCGGAGGTCGTTGATACGGTCCAGATTCGTGATCGCGTCTTCACAATTATATTTTAGCAGCATTACATCGCGGCACCATGAAAGCCAGAGCTTGATAATCTCCTCTGAACCGCTTCTATCGGAGGGTAATTGCGATATGCAGGATAACCTCTCGTCCCAATTGCCCGTTATAAGTGATACAAACACGGACAACCTTGATTCACGGTTTCTCAGGTAACTTTCATCGCTGACTGCCGTCAAAGCCCAACCCAGGCAGCCGCCCGAAAGCTTAGACAGCAATTTGATTCTTTCCTGTGCCAAACCAGCTACTTTAGACAGCCTGGCCTCAATCTCCCCGGTAGCAACAGGTTTGAGTTCGAACCTCTGGCATCGCGATATCACAGTAGGCAGCAGGATATTTTCTTCCGATGTAAGCAGCAGGATAATTATATGCTGCGGCGGTTCCTCAAGCGTTTTAAGCAGGCAGTTAGCAGCCTCTACTGACAACAAGTCAGCATCGTCGATAATAAATATTTTGTATTTTCCTTCGTAGGGAGGGAGAATAGATCCCCTTTGCAGCAACTCCCTTATGGTGTCTATGCTGATCTCGGTGGATTTTTTCCTGTCCTTGGGGTCACGGCCAGCGTTTTTATCGATCACAATCACGTCAGCGTATTTCCCCTGCCTGATGCGCTGGCAGGTACGGCATGATCCGCAGGGCGGTGATTGGTTGCTGCAATTCAGCGCGCTGGCCAAATCCAGGGCCAGGGTCATCTTCCCGATATGTGGCGGACCGACGAAGAGACAGGCGTGTGCTAAACTGCCGCGATCAACAGAGTCCTTAAGAAAATTGATGATATGGTCCTGTCCTGCAGTCTGCCACATTTAAGACTTGCTCACTACGTCGTATTTCTTGATCAAGTTCACACAATCGCAGCCGCCTATTACCAGACGGTTGCGGTTATTTGCAACAGCAGTCAAGGGAAATAACTTGAGACGGTTATCAGACATTAGAATCCTCTGATCTAAATTCCGGTTAATATATGAAAAGTATTATACACTATCCAGGGTGATGGCTGTCAGGTTTGTTAGAGGAAGATAAGTGTGGCATAAGGGCAGGCTGAAATTATACAACCAGCATACTTGACAGGCGACAGAAATATTGCTACACTGTGCTTTTGCTATTATGTCATTCCAATCTATGACCCTGACATTGGTTAATCCCGCATAAATACTTTGCATACGTATCTTTATACATAATTTGACCAGCCAGTTCGTAACCGACCGGTAATTAACGAAGACAGGAGAGAATATGTCCATTTCTGTAAATATGCAAAATAAAAGCCTGCCTGTTATTAATATTAAGAACTATGCGCGCCTGCCACAGGTTCTTGAGATACCCAACCTGATACAGGTTCAGCTTGATTCTTTCAGGTGGTACATGGAAGAGGGCATCAAGGATCTCTTGCAGGAAATTTCCCCGATCAAGGATTTCACCGGTCAGAAGATGGAGCTTTCTTTTACCGGTTATGAATTTCGGCCTCCTGCACATGATATAGTGCAGTGCCGTGAGCGGGATATGAACTACCAGTCGAATATTTATGTCCGTGCCAGTTTGCTGATCAAGGAAACCGGGGAGATAAAGGAGCAGGAAGTATTTTTAGGTGAAATACCCCTGATGACCGAAAACGGTACCTTTATCATCAGTGGTGCGGAAAGAGTGGTGGTCAACCAGTTGATACGCTCACCGGGCGTATATTTTACTATTCCTAAGGAAGACAGCGGGCTCGAGTTGTGCAACGCCAAGCTTATCCCTGAACACGGCGCCTGGCTTGAATTTGAAACTTCCAATAAGGATGTAATCTGGGCCAAAATAGATGGCAGGAGAAAGATTGCGGTAACCACGTTATTGCGCGCCATCAGCGGGGAAGGTGATCCGGAGGATGCACTGCACTGCAATACCGATGAAGAACTGATTGATCTTTTTAAGGATGACGATGATAACCCGGAACATAAATATATCTCATCGACCATTGATAAAGAACCTGATGCAATCAAGACGAAAAAAGAATCCTTGATAGACATCTATAAAAAGCTGCGCCCGGGTGAGCCACCGGATGGGGAAAGTGCCAAGAGCCTTATTATCAATATGTTCTTTCATCCGAGGCGCTATGACCTGGGAAGGATAGGTAGATTCAAATTAAATAAAAGGCTTGAGTATGAGGAGCGTAATTACCATGTGACCTCACGCGCGCTCAAGCCGCGTGACCTGGTCGAGATAATCCGCAAGATCATCCAGGTAAATAATAAAAAGGTACTGCCGGATGATATCGACCACCTGGGCAACCGCAGGGTCAGGACGACCGGTCACCTGATCCAGAACCAGTTCAGGGTAGGATTAATACGCCTGGAACGGACGATAAAAGAAAGGATGAGCCTGCAAAGCGATGACCCTACGCCCACAAACCTTATTAACAACCGGCCCATTATTGCCTCGATGAGGGAGTTTTTTGGCGGGTCACAGCTTTCGCAGTTCATGGACCAGACCAACCCGCTGGCGGAACTTACCCATAAGCGCAGGCTATCGGCCATGGGGCCGGGTGGCCTGTCGCGTGAACGAGCCGGCTTCGACGTGCGCGATGTGCATCATTCACACTATGGCAAGATTTGTCCTATTGAAACTCCGGAAGGCCCGAACATTGGGCTGATAGGCTCGCTGGCCACCTATGCCCGTATTGACCGCCTTGGTTTTATCGAAACACCTTACCGCAAGGTTTATCACGAGTTAGAGAATAAATCAGCCAAGCTGGCTGGCAGAACTTTGAGGCAGGATGTATATGACGGCAAGAAAAAGCTGGTGGCCCCTGACGGTACTCTTATAGACGAGGCTCTGGCTAATAAAATCGCTGCCCTGGCAAACAGCAAAATTAAAATTGTACCCTACGTATCGGCTAAAATCGATTATTTCACCGCGGATAAAGAAACAAATAAATGTATTGCCCAGGCCAATGCCCCGTTGAATATGCGCGATGAGTTTAAGGAAGAACGCGTGGGGGCCATCCGCAGCGGTAAATACGTGACGGACCCACCTGAGAAAATCGATTACATGGACGTATCACCCAAGCAGGTATTCAGCGTTACTACTGCTCTGATACCTTTCCTGGAGCATGATGATGCCAACCGTGCGCTGATGGGTTCAAATATGCAGAGGCAGGGTGTGCCGCTGGTTAAGCCCGAGGCTCCGCTAATCGGTACTGGCATGGAAAGCGAGGTGGCCAAATACAGCGGCCAGGTAGTCTATGCCAGAGAAGAAGGCGAAGTAACTGCAGTTGACAGCAAGAGGATCGTAATTAAAAGTGATAGCAGGAAGCACGAGTATACACTGACCAAATTTTACAGGACTAACCAGGGCACCTGCATTAACCAGCGCCCGGTAGTCAGGCGTGGAGACATAGTAAGAAAGGGACAGGTCATAGCTGATGGTGCGGCCACTCAGAATGGTGAGCTTGCCCTGGGGCAAAATGTACTTTGTGCTTTCATGACCTGGAGGGGCTACAACTTTGAAGATGCCATCATAATCAGTCAAAGGCTGGTTAAGCAGGATAAATTCACCTCAATTCATATCGAGAAATACGAAGTTGAAGCACGTGAAACCAAATTGGGCAAAGAAGAAATCACCAAGGACATCCCAAATGTGGGCGAGGAGAGCATGAGGGACCTGGATGAAAATGGAGTAATCAGGATCGGTGCTGAAGTCAGCCCGGGAGATATACTGGTGGGGAAAATTACACCGAAAGGTGAAACTGAGTTAACGGCAGAGGAGAAATTACTCCGTGCCATCTTCGGCGAGAAAGCCAGGGAAGTAAAGGATACTTCACTGAAAGTTCCGCATGGTGAGGGCGGCAAGGTGATAGATGTCAGGGAATTTTCGGGAGATAATCATACTGATCTGCCGGCCAATGTGATCAAGCTTGTGCGCGTCTGGATTGCCCAGCGCCGCAAGATTTCGGTGGGTGATAAGATGGCTGGCCGCCATGGTAACAAGGGCGTAATCTCGATAATACTTCCCGAAGAGGATATGCCGTTCATGCCGGACGGCAGGGCTATCGACATTGTGCTCAATCCCATAGGTGTGCCTTCACGTATGAATATTGGCCAGATACTTGAAACACATTTGGGTCTGGCGGCAGATATATTCGGTGAGAAGGTAATTAATCCCATTTTTGATGGTGCGGATACACTGGCTGTCGAGGATGCGTTGGGCAAGGCCTGGATCGTGCATAAAGCGAGAGAAGAGGGTGTTATTAATGAGGACCGGCTGGACATTGAAGGATTGGCAAAGGTCAAGAAATGGCTGGGGGACCACGTTATTGTTGCTGAGAAAGTTTTTGATGAAAGCGGCAAATTCCGCGGCGAAGCCAGGAGAGCCAGCCTGATTCTATGGCTTGAGAAAGAAAAAGGCATCGGGATGCCGGCTGTGAACAGAAATATAAGCCATGAAGACCTCGATGAAATAGTCGAGAAAGTCTACCTGGAGAAAAACATAGTGCCTCCCACCTTCGGCAAAATACAATTACGCGATGGCAAGACCGGCGAGCTTTTCGATCAACCGGTCACGGTTGGCATCATATACATGATGAAGCTGATCCACCTTGTGGATGATAAGGTACATGCCCGCTCAACCGGCCCGTACTCGCTGATCACGCAGCAGCCGTTAGGTGGCAAGGCGCAGTTCGGCGGGCAACGTTTCGGAGAGATGGAAGTGTGGGCGCTGGAGGCCTATGGCGCCAGCCACACACTGCAGGAACTGCTCACTGTCAAGTCGGATGATGTTCAGGGCAGGGCCAAGGCCTATGAAGCGCTGGTAAAAGGTGAAGATGTATTACAGCCGGGTGTGCCGGAGTCGTTCAAGGTACTCTTTATGGAATTGCGCAGCCTCGGCCTGGAGGTTGAGTTGCTCAACGAGGAAGACCAGAGCATCAGCCTCTTTGAAGATAAAAAGAAAATGGGTGGCGTGCCCAAAGCTTTAAGGTAGGGGATAAAAGTGTTTGAGATAAATGATTTTAACGCAATAAGGATTTCCCTGGCATCGCCAACCCAGATTGAAGGATGGTCTTATGGCGAAGTAACTGAACCGGAGACCATAAACTACAGGACGCTGAAACCGGAGAAGGACGGCCTCTTTTGTGAAAGGATATTCGGCCCGGTAAAGAATTATGAATGCTATTGTGGAAAATACAAAAAAATACGCTATCGCGGTGTAACCTGTGAAAGATGCGGTGTCACGATTGAGCATTCCAAGGTCCGCCGTGAGCGCATGGGACATATTACGCTGGCTGCGCCGGTGGCGCATATCTGGTTTGCCAAGGGTGTTCCCAGCAGGCTGGCTATTTTGCTGGATATATCTCCCCGTAACCTTGAACGTGTACTTTATTTCGCTCAATATGTGATTATCTCGGTTAATGCAGACGCCTGCAAGCAGGTACTGGATGATTATTCCTCACGCAAGAAGCAGGATCTGCTAAGTGCTCTGGCCGAGATTGAAACCGCTGCGCAGAACGGTCAGGGCGACCTTGAAAAGTCGGCGGAAAAGAAGCGGGAAATTGAGGAGAAATTGAGCGACCTGAATAACGATGCCAGGATCGACAATGCGGAAATCAATAGGCTATTCTTGCAGGTGCTGAGTGAAAATGAGTACCAGCAATACCGGGAAAAATATGGGGATGCCTTTGAAGTGGGCATGGGCGCCGAAGCCATACTTAACATACTCAAGGATATGAACCTTGAGGAGTTACGCCAAAAGTTAGCCAGGGACATCAGGCAGAGCGAAGGGCAGAAACACAAGAAATTGAGCAAGCGCCTGCGCATCGTAGAAGCTTTCTGGAGGAGCGGCAATAAACCCGAATGGACGGTATTTACTGTACTGCCGGTCTTGCCGCCGGAGCTACGTCCTATCGTTCAGCTTGACGGAGGCAGGTTTGCCACCAGTGACCTTAACGATCTTTACAGGAGGGTCATTAACCGCAACAACCGCTTGAAGAAACTGATGGAACTTGGCGCCCCTGAGATTATAGTCCGCAATGAGAAGAGGATGTTACAGGAAGCGGTAGATGCCCTCATGGACAACGGCAGGCGGGGCAGGTTGCCCAGCGCCGCCAGCACACATAAGCTTAAATCGTTATCCGACATGCTGCGGGGTAAGCAGGGACGTTTCCGCCAGAATTTGCTGGGAAAGCGCGTCGACTATAGCGGACGTTCGGTGATCGTTGTTGGCCCTGAATTGAAGCTGCACCAGTGTGGTTTACCCAAGCATATGGCACTGGAACTCTTCAAGCCCTTCGTGATGCGAAGACTGATCGAGCAGGGCTACGCCCATAATATCAAGAGTGCGCGAAGGCAGGTTGAGCGGGCCAGGGTGGAAGTATGGGACATACTGGCTGAAGTGGTTAAAGAGCGCCCGGTGATGCTCAACCGTGCTCCCACGCTGCACAGATTAAGTATTCAGGCTTTTGAGCCGACGCTTATTGAGGGCAGCGCCATTCAATTGCACCCCTTGGTATGTTCCGCGTTTAACGCTGACTTCGATGGCGACCAGATGGCTGTACATGTGCCGCTCTCCAGATCTGCGGTACGTGAAGCACGCGAGCTTATGCTAAGCGTGCATAATATGCTGCTGCCAAGCTCCGGTGAACCTGTCATGAGTCCCACGCTGGATATGGTTCTGGGCTGCTATTACCTGACCAATATGAGGCCAGCTACAGACGGTGAAGCGAAACTTTTCGGTAGACCTGCTGAAGCCATCCTTGCCTATGAGATATTTAAGATGACGGGTGACAACCGTTACCCGGATTTACATGAAGAGATACTGGTGAGGATCAAAGGGTCTGTGGAAAGGCCTGATGCGGAAGTGCCTGAAGTTGAAGAAGAGGCGCAGGCGGCTTATCGACAATATGAAGAGATGAGGTTATCCGGACCCGAGAGCCGTATGATTAAGACCAGCGTTGGCCGCCTAATTTTCAACCAGATCCTACCAGCGGATCTACGGCAGCATGAACCCTATAAAGGGTTCTGTAATTTTGCTGCCAGCAAAGGTGACTTACGCCGGCTGGTATCCGAATGCTTCCGCTGGTGCGGCAGCGAAAAGACAGTGCACATGCTGGATGAATTAAAAAGGATTGGTTTCGAATATACAACTAAATCGGGGACCAGTATCTCAGCCCGTGATATAGAGGTGCCCAAAATCAAGCCGAAGCTTATGAGCAGGGGCGATGAAGATATTGCCATCCTGCAGAGTCAGTTCAACAAGGGCTTGATAACTGATGAAGAGTTCGAAACCCAGGCTATAGACGTATGGACGCGCACGACCAACCAGATTGAAGACGAGATTAAGAAATCCCTGGACAGGTATGGCGGCGTATATATGATGGCCAATTCTGGCGCCAAGGGTAATATTTCACAAATCAGGCAGATGGCCGGCATGCGCGGCCTGATGACTGATCCTTCGGGACGTATTATCCCATTCCCCATCAAAGCCAGCTTCCGTGAAGGCCTGTCAGTGATGGAATATTTCATGTCCACTCATGGGGCACGCAAAGGACTGGCCGACACCGCTCTGAGGACATCCGACGCCGGTTATCTTACACGGCGCCTGATCGATGTTGCTCAGGACCTGGTCGTCCTGGAAGAGGACTGCGGTTATTCAGGAGATGGACTACAATTTTCTACTGTATACGGCGAAAAGGAAAAAGGTCTGTTACCATTGTTTGAGGAGCGTATTAAAGGACGCCTGGCCGCAAGGGATATCGTTGATACAAAGACCGGAGAGGTTATCGTTGGCAAGAACGATATGATCGATGAAGATAAGATCAAACAAATCACACAAGCTGAAATTAAGGAGGTCGGCATCCGGTCCCCGCTTATCTGCAATTCCAAACGTGGTATTTGCCAGCATTGCTACGGGCGCGACCTTTCATCCACTTCGCTGGTCAAGATAGGCACAGCCGTAGGTATAATCGCTGCTCAGAGCATCGGTGAACCCGGCACGCAGCTTACACTGCGTACCTTTCATACCGGCGGTGTGGCAGGTGGTAGGGATATCACCACCGGTCTGCCTCGTGTTGAAGAGCTTTTCGAGGCCAGGGTTCCCAAGGGCAAAGCCGTGCTGACCGAGATAGATGGTACTGTAAACCTGAATGAAGTGGTAGAAAACGGTACGCTCAAGCGCCGTGAAATCATCATCACACATGTAGAAGCTTACCCGATAGAATATGAGATACAGGGCGGATACAAGGTGGTGGTAGAGAACAATGCGCACGTGAGGGGAGGCGAAGTGCTGGCCGAACCTGATACATCCGTGGTTAAGGCAGGAGAGCAGGACTTGAAACCGCTGGTTGCGCGTGTGGATGGATTAGCCAGAGTGGAAGACGGCAAAATAATACTGACCTACGAGGAAAAGGACGAACGGAAGTATGACGACATACCTGTGACCAGCCATATCCTGGTCAAACAGGGCGAATACGTACGTGCCGGAGACAAGCTCATCGAAGGCCGTAAGGACCCACAGGATATATTGCACATCAACGGCCGGCAGGAAGTATTGCGCTACCTGATTAACGAGGTGCAGATGGTTTACCGCTCGCAGGGTGTGAGTATAAATGATAAGCATATCGAAACCATTGTCAGGCAGATGTTGAAGAGGGTAAGAGTCGAGTTCTCAGGTGACACCGAACTTCTGGTGGGCGACCTGGTAGACAGGCTGGATTTCGAAAACATCAACGCCAAAATGGAAGCAGAGGGTGGTGATCAGGCTGTTGCCCGCCCTGTACTGCTGGGCATAACGCGTGCATCACTAAATACCGATAGCTGGCTGGCGGCGGCATCGTTCCAGGAAACTACCAGGGTGCTGGCAGAAGCGGCAATCTGGGGTAAGAAAGACCGTCTACACGGACTTAAGGAAAATGTGATCATAGGTAAGTTGATACCATCGACGAGTACTCTTACACAAAAGCTGGGCAAGCCGATTAACAGGCTGTTGGATGATGGAACTGAGGTATTCGCAGAGGTGGTGGCTAACTTTGTTAACCCGCTTACCATAGACGAGCCGGATTTTGAGGAAACAACTGAAAACCTTGTAGAACAGGAATGACCGCCTGAGTTGAGAATGGATATTAGCGGAAGTCCCCGCCACCAGGCGGGGACTTCTTATTTTATAGTGGAACAGACTACTATCAGTATTATTAAGGCTGTATGTTATAATGCTATCGAAATTTAGTTTACATATATGAGATGCAGGAAGCTGAAACATCACGTATAGTATCCGGTGAGCTGAGCCCTGATGATAGCACATTAGATGCAAATCTGAGGCCCAGGCGGCTGGGTGATTTTATCGGCCAGCAGAAGGTCAAGGATAACCTCGACATAGGTATCCGGGCTGCACAGAAGCGTGGTGAGGCTATTGACCATATTTTGCTCTACGGCCCGCCGGGGTTGGGGAAAACAACGCTGGCCTTCATCATTGCCGGTGAGATGGGCGTAAATATCAAGGTAAGCTCCGGTCCTGCCATCGAGCGGCCTGGTGACCTGGCAGCCATACTGACTAACCTGCAAAAGGGAGATGTCCTTTTCATAGATGAAGTCCACCGCCTGAGCCGGATAGTCGAGGAGATACTCTACCCTGCCATGGAAGACTTCGCCCTGGATATCATACTGGGCAAGGGACCGGGCGCCCGCAGTCTGCGTCTGAACCTGCCGCGCTTTACACTTATAGGCGCTACTACGCGCTATGCTTCCATGAGTTCTCCGCTCAGGGATAGGTTCGGCTCAGTCCACAGGCTCGATTTTTACGATGTGGATTCCATAGGCGCCATCCTCAAGCGCTCCGCGGAGATACTCAAGTTGAAAACAGATGCAGAGAGCATCGATTTGATTGCCTGCCGCGCCCGGGGCACACCGCGCGTAGCCAACCGCCTGTTAAAACGCATCAGGGACTATGCACAGGTCAAGGCCGATGGTGTCGTAAACAGGGGAGTGACAATTGAGGCCATGGATAAACTCGAGGTGGATGAGCTTGGATTGGACGAGATAGACCGGAAGGTGATCAGGACGATCATACAGAAATTTGACGGTGGACCCGTTGGCCTGGATACTATAGCTGCCTGCATAAGCGAAGAATCGGACACAATTGAAGGAGTGTACGAGCCATATCTATTGCAATTAGGATTCCTTGAGAGGACCCCCAGGGGACGCCAGGCCACCCGGTTGGCTTACAAGCATCTCGGCATCGCCTATAAGAAAGGCCCTCCACAGGGAAGTCTGTGGTGAGGCCATTTTATTTGACAGCGCCTTTTTATTGCGGTATAGTATGTTCCATTAAAAGTCCTCTGGTGGTCAGAGCGAGGTGGAACCACCCGTTCCCATCCCGAACACGGAAGTGAAACGCTTCAGCGCAGACGATACTGAGGGAGGGATTCCTTGGGAAAATATGCCACTGCCAGGGACTTTTTTTATTGCCTTTTTTTAACCTAAAAGCCCACCTCTCCCCTCTCATCTGAAGCTGTCACTCTTTGACTTGCACTATCGTTCAACATATAATTCATGGTACGCAGCAACTTTCAGGTTAATGCTAAATCCAAATATTCGAGGTTACTATGGCAAGTAGATTTGAAAAATTTTCCGAGCGTGCCCGACGGGCTCTGACGCGTGCCCAGGAAGAGGCACAACATTTCGGACATAACTATATCGATACCGAACATATCCTGCTGGGACTGATCGCAGAGGAGGACAGTGTGGCCAGCCAGGTGCTGACCAACCTGGGAGTAGCTACCAGCAAGGTACGCTCTGCCGTAGAGTTTATTGTGGGCAGGGGAGGCCGGCCAAACACCAATGAAGTTGGCCTTACACCAAGAGCCAAGAAGGTAATCGAACTGGCCGTGGACGAGGCCAGGCGGCTCAATCACAGCTATATTGGCACAGAACACCTTTTATTAGGTCTGCTCAAGGAACGCGAAGGATCGGCTGCCGGTGTACTGGAAAGCCTGGGGGTTACATTCGACAAGGTACTGGCGGAGGTCAACAAGCTGTTAAATACCGGAAGCGGGCAGGCCAGGGCTGTTGCCAAGGAAGGGGCCAGGACACCCATACTCGATCAACTTGGTGTCGACCTGACCAACCTGGCACGCAATGGCAAACTGGATAATATAGTCGGCAGGGAAAAGGAATGCGAGCGCATTATCCAGATACTCAGCCGCCGTACCAAGAATAACCCTGCGCTGATTGGCCAGCCGGGCGTGGGGAAATCGGCCATTGTGGCCAAGCTGGCCCAGCAGATCGTGACCGGTGATATACCGGAACCCTTGAGGAATAAAAGGCTGATTACACTTGATATAGGTTCGCTGGTAGCGGGCACGAAGTACCGCGGTGAATTTGAAGAAAGATTAAAAAAGGTACTGGACGAAATCAAGGTCGCGGGTAACTGCATCGTCTTTATAGATGAGCTCCACACCATCGTGGGCGCCGGCGCCGCCGAGGGTGCGGTTGATGCCTCAAACATACTTAAGCCTTCGTTATCACGCGGTGAGATACAGTTCATCGGTGCCACCACACTGGATGAATACCGCAAATATATCGAGAAGGACGCAGGCCTTGAGAGGCGCTTTCAACCTGTAATGGTGGCAGAGCCCACCTTTGAGCAGACTATTGAGATCCTAAAAGGCATCAAGCACCATTATGAGGACTACCACAAACTGATCATAAATGACGAAGCTTTGAGCGCAGCGGCTTCCATGGCATCCCGCTATATATCGGACAGGTTTTTACCTGATAAGGCTATCGACATCATGGATGAGGCTTCATCCCGCGTGCGTATAAAGAAGGGCGTAGTGCCGATCAGCATAGGAGAGGCGCAGAAGGCGCTGGAGAGCCTGCGGCGCGATAAAGACAATGCTATAGGTTCACAGCAATACGAGATGGCGGCCGAGCTACGCGACAGGGAGGTACAGCTCCAGGCCAAGATCAAGAATATG
>CAIYTC010000213.1 GCA_903929005.1 uncultured Dehalococcoidia bacterium
ACTTGGTTAATTTTTTCGACATATTGGAATCTCCTTATCAACTAAATTTTTAAGATAGTCTTCTGCTAAATTTTTAAATAAATAATTCGGCCCTGGGGGGCCACATATTAAATACCATGTTACAAACCTCCATATAATAAAATAAGCCTCTCGCCGAAGGGGCGAGAGGCTAAGCTTCGCGGTGCCACCCTAATTAGTCCATCACTGAACCATCTTTGCGGGTACGGCCATTTTAGCGGCGATACCCCGGATTGTGATTACGCTATCCCTGCGTCAAAGCCTACTTGAACTGAGTTCTTTCGGTTTGCGGCTCCCGGGTCCATTCAATTCCCGCTCCGGCGTCAGCTCTCACCCTGCCTGACTCTCTGTAGCCTTCACTGCGGAACCTACTATTCCCGTTCACAGCCTTTCACATATTCAATTGCTATTATAATAAACAATAACCCGCATGGATGTCAATTGATGTAGGGTTAATGTAAATATCATTCACCGGTAAGCTACCTTAAAAGCAGATCGTCCTCAATCGGATTGGGCATCGGGCCGGGCATAGGTTCATCAGGTGTAGGATTAGGCACCGGCCCAGGCATGGGTTCGTACGGCGTCGGATTGGGCACCGGGCCTGGCATGGGCTCCGGTGTTGGATTAGGTACAGGCCCGGGAGGGTCATAAGGAGTAGGATTGGGCACCGGTCCCGGCATAGGTCCAGGTGTAGGATTAGGTACAGGACCGGGCATGGGGCCTGGCATCAGGCTGGTAAACATCAGGGTGAATGCTATAGAGCCTCCGGGTTGGAGCTCCCGTGATGAGGGAGACACTCCCGCGAAGCGGGCAATGCCGGGCCCGCCGCCACGGTAGTCAACGCTGTAAGTCCCACGCGGGGCATTGTTGAAGGTCATGGAAACCGAGTCTCCCGATTCAACATACGGCCCCGACACCACGTAATCCACCGGGCCGGACCATGACCGTCCGTTGAGCGAAGCATCCACCGTGATAAAGCCCCTGGACTCGGAGCTGAAATTCAGTGTGAAGGCGATGGTCCCGCCGGCGCTGAGATGCTGGTTTGGAGTGGGTGATATGCCGGTCAGCGTGGCGCCGATAGGGCCGCCGGAGTTATAGGTCAGGGTGTATGAACCCGTGGGATACTCCCTGAGTGTAACGGGTATGGCTTCTTCGGTATCTGCCAGTTCCGGTTTGGTGATGTAATAGGTGATCGGGCCCGAGCCCGGGTTGGTCACCCAGGGCCGGCCGTCCACGGTGGCGTTGACTATAATAGTGCCGGTATTGGACTGGCTGACGAAGTTCAAAGCAAAGGTAACAGTCTGCCCCGCAGACAACGATTGCGATGGGGCAGGCGTAATGCTGGCGAATGCAGCGTTGGCGGGGCCGCCGCCCAGGTAGGTAATCGTGTAGTAGCCGGCCGGCGCCGAAGCATATCTGCGCGGTACCTGGTAGTCGGAACTCTGCAAGGGTCCGCTGACAGCAAAATTCACCGGGCCCGACCACGCCGAGCCGTTTAAAGTGGCATTGACCGCTACGCTGCCGTTCTGGGGCTGAGCGTAATAATTGAGTGTAAATTCACCCGGCCTGCTGCCGTCAATCACCAGAGTGGTATCCGGCACTATGCCCCCCATGGTTGCGCCCGCGGGGCCTCCTGATAAATAGCCTATTCTGTATGTTCCGGCCGGTACACTGCTAAGCCTGAGCGGCAGTGATGAATATGAACCCGAAACCGGCCCGGAGAGAGAAAACTGCGCCGGACCCGACCAGGCAGAGCCAGTATATAGAGCTGTTACCGAAAGACTGGATGACCTGCTGGAGACAAAGTTCAATTTGTAAGTTATCTCCGTACCGCGTGAAAGCGTCTGAGACGCCGATGGTGAGATGCCGTTGAAAACCGCGCCCTGGGGGCCGCCCGAATTATATGAAACCGTGTAAGCGCCCGCCGGGACATCGATGAAGGTATGCGAAACATAGGTATCGATGTCTTTATACGGACCGTAAATCGAGTAGTTTATATTGCCCGACCAGTCAACGCCGTCCAGTGTGGCACCGACTGTCAGCCTGGAAGAGGAAGGGCTGCGGAAGTTCAGTGTGAAGTAGCCCGTGCCGCCGGCAGCTAATTGCAACGTAGGGGCCGGGGTGATATCCGACAGTGAGGCGCCCTGCGGGCCGCCGAAATTATATGTGAGTGTATAGCTGCCGGCGGGGAGGGTATTAAAGCTCCAGGGCACCGTGTTTTCAGAATCAGAGAAGGGGCCGCTTACGCGGAAGTTCAAAGTTCCGTTCCAGGGAACGCTATCCAGCGTGGCGGTGACACGTATATTACCTGAGCTTACAGGAACGGCGCCGGGTGTGCGGAAGGACCTGGCGGCCGTCCAGCCTGAGGCCTGACCGCCTTTATTGGCCTGTACCATCCAGTAATAAAGCGCGTTGCCGTTTAATTTGCCCGAGGGCACCGTATAGTTGACCAGTCTCAGGTTGGCAGCATCGACAACCGTATTTTGAAAATTGCTGTCGACTGCAATAACCAGCTTATAGGTAGTATCGGCCGTAGCGCTGCTCCAGGACAGCGTGGGCGTCAGGGAACCCGCTGTGCTTCCATCCGCAGGCGATGTCAGGTTAACCGGCGCAGGTGCAGGGGATAGGCATCCGGCCAGTATTAAAGTCACAATCAAAGCAAAAATAAATAAACGCTGCATTTTCTTCCTCCCAATTTTATCCTTCAACCCAATCTATCACATGAGCCTTGTATCGTCAAAATTTTGTGGGTAACCCTGCGTTTAACCTGCCAAACGTAGGGGCGGACATTTGTGTCCGCCCGCAAGGGCACCCCAAAAACGTCGTTACGAGGAGCCCTTCCCTAAAAATGTCTTTGCGAGGAGCCCGCAGGCGACGAAGCAATCTCAGGGCATTACGCCACACCTTCGAGCATTAGATTGCTTCGCTGCGCTCGCAATGACATTTTTGCGTTGTCTTTGCGAGGAGCGCAGCGACGAAGCAATCTGTAGGTTCGCAAGACAGGTGCAAAAAAGAGGGCCGCTGCTAAAGCAGCGGCCCTCACTGTCTATCCTAAAATCGTCTTAGTTGGGAACTGTGCGCTGCCTGCGCCAGAGCATAAACAGGCCGAAGAGGAATGCTATGGCTATGAGGGCGACGCTGAACATAAGGACGGAGTCAGGTCCCGTGACCATCTCCACCTTGAAGCTGCCGGCGGGCACGCCGTCCACGTAGACTCTGTAATCGCCGGGCTCGCTGCGTGATACGTTAAAGGTCAATCGCGAGGAACCGCCGCTGTTCACGGTCACTCCCTGCGTTGTTTCTATTTGCCCATTTACATAAAGTGTGACCTTCTTGCTGCCGTTAACTGTGCTTTTATTGGTTACATCCGCGGTCACTGTGACGGGTGTGCCAGGTGTGACTGCTTTGGCCGATAGGCTGGCGCTTTGTGTAATAATGTTGGGCAGGGATATCGGTTGGATCGTTGTTGATGTCACCGAACCAGAAGAGCCGTTCGGTGGCGGCGCACCCGTGCCTATAAATGACTAGCAGTCGGGGGTTTGGAAGGAAACCACCGAGCCGTAAAAAGGGCAGTCAAATATTATATTCAACATACTGCCTGATCTATCAAAGCCTATGCCCACCCCGGCCGCGCTGGAATAGAAAATGGACGGCAATCTTGAAGGACATGGGGCCATAAACTTAGGCCGGACATAATAGAGCGTGCCGGGCGCCAGGCCGGCGACCGTGGCCTGCTGGACGCCGGGATCCGATATCTCCCCAACTGGGGCCGAGTTAGGATAGGTCCCCGGGACGGTTCCGTATTCGAAGGAGACTAAGTAAGGAGTATAGTTTCCCACGTCAACCAGGTCGGCCTTGAATACAGCCGAGTTACATGTGATATCGGATACAGGTAACGTCAATATCGTTGGATCACCACTACCAGCAGTAGCCACCCCGGGGATAACAAACAACTGTGCCAGTAGCATGAAACCTGCAACCACCAGAATTAATTTTTTCACGGCCCTCTCCTGATGTTAATACTTTTTACTGCGTATTGCAGTTATTTGCCTGCCAGTATACGAGAGCCAATGTGTTATGTCAAGGTGTACGCCCAACCGTACGTCCAGCCATACTATGTTGCGTTCGCAGTATCAGCCTAAACTGTGGAACCCATCAAGAAATCGTTGATCGAAGCGGCGGCCCGTTTGCCGGCGCCCATGGCGCTGATCACGGTGGCTGCCCCTGTTACGACATCGCCTCCGGCCCAGACCCTGTCTTTGACTGTTTTGCCGGACTGTTCGTCCGCTACCACGGTGCCCCGTTTGGTAACCTCAAGGCCTTTGGTGGTGGCAGGGACAAGCGGGTTAGGCGTAGTGCCGAGCGCAACCACTACCACGTCGACATCCATAATGAATTCGCTGCCCTGTTTAGTGATGGGGCGCCTCCTGCCGCTGGCATCAGGTTCACCCAGTTCCATCTCGTAACATTCCATGCCTTTAACCCAGCCCTTGTCATCGCCGATAATCTGCTTGGGGTTGGTGAGAAGCTTAAAAACAATTCCTTCCTCTTCAGCATTCTCGGCTTCTTCATGGCGTGCGGGCATCTCGGCGCGCGACCTGCGGTAAACTATATACACCTTATCAGCCCCCAGTCTCAGCGCGCAGCGCGCGCTATCCATAGCCACGTTGCCTCCGCCGATAACCGCGACCTGCTTGCCGAGTTTTATGGGTGTGTCGTATTCAGGGAATAGATATGCCTTCATCAGGTTGACCCTGGTGAGGTATTCGTTGGCTGAATAGACGCCGTTGAGGTTTTCACCGGGTATATCCATGAACATGGGAAGCCCGGCGCCTGTGCCCAGGAATACGGCATCGAAACCGGTTGTCAGCAGTTCATCCACCGTGGCGAGTTTGCCCATCACGGAGTCAAGCTGCACATCGACGCCCAGGGATTTGACATAATCTACTTCAGACTGGACCACGTTCTTGGGCAACCTGAATTCAGGTATACCGTACATGAGGACGCCCCCGGCAGTATGCAGGGCTTCAAAGATGGTCACTTTATGGCCGAATTTGGCCAGGTCGGCCGCGCAGGTGAGCCCGGCCGGACCGGAGCCGATTACCGCGACCTTTTTCCCCGTAGGAGGCGGTAATTGTGTGGGTGAGGCCAATTCTTTATGGCCGAGGTCCCAGTCGGCCACATACCGCTCCAGCCTGCCGATGGCTATTGGGGCGCCTTTCTTGCCCAGCGAACATACCTGTTCGCACTGGGTTTCCTGTGGGCAGACCCTGCCGCAGATGGCCGGCAGGGCGTTCTTACTCTTGAGGATTGTAACGGAATCGGGCATATTGTTGTCCCTGACGGCCTTGATGAATTCCGGTATATCAACATTGACCGGGCAGCCGGCCACGCAGGGACGCTTGGGACATTGTATGCAGCGGGTGGCCTCCTGTCTGGCCATGTCATCGCTGTAGCCAAGGGCCACCTCGTTATAGTTGTGCGCCCTGACCAGGGGGTCCTGCCGGGGCATATCTACCCGGTTGAGATTTAGTTTTGATTTAGGTTTATCTTCCAACTTCAGCCTCCCTTAGCAAGATTTGCCGCACCGGCAGGATTCCCATTTATCGAGGGAGTCCTTTTCTTCTTTTAGATAGACTTTCTGCCTGTCGAAGGCAATGTTCCAGTCGACCTGGTGGCCGTCGAAGTCCGGCCCGTCCACGCAGGCGAATTTGGTTACCCCGCCCACCGAGATGCGGCAGCATCCGCACATCCCCGTGCCGTCGACCATGATGGAATTCATACTGACAATAGTGGGAACATTGTAGGGTTTGGTGGTTAGGGAGCAGAATTTCATCATAATCGCCGGGCCGATGGCGATCACACGGTCAATCTTCCCTGCATCGAGTTTCTCCTTTAATGGTTCTGTAACCAACCCCCTGCGGGCGTAAGAGCCATCGTCGGTGGTTACGATCAATTCATCACTGACTTTTTTCATGTGGTCTTCCCAGAAGAGCAGGTCCTTGTTGCGGGCACCGATGATGGAGATAACCTTGTTCCCGGCTTCCCGTAACGCCCTGGCGATGGGATGTATGGGGGCGATGCCGACTCCGCCGCCAACGCAGATCACCGTGCCGAATTTTTCAATGTCGGAAGGCAGTCCAAGAGGACCGACCAGGTTTTGCAGGTTATCGCCCGCCTTGAGTGCGCCCAGTTTCTTAGTGGATGTGCCTACCT
This sequence comes from uncultured Dehalococcoidia bacterium, assembly GCA_903929005.1. Taxonomy (GTDB): domain Bacteria; phylum Chloroflexota; class Dehalococcoidia; order GIF9; family UBA5629; genus CAIMUM01. The sequence continues at coordinate 6,235 of CAIYTC010000213.1, forward strand.
GCATGGCCACCAGGGTAATGGTGCCGTCTTTAGCGTCCCAGTCGGCCAATGTTAGAGGGATACGTTCCCCAACCTC
>CAIYTC010000214.1 GCA_903929005.1 uncultured Dehalococcoidia bacterium
GACGTCTCGTTGTGTGTAACCAGCACGGCCTTGATGCCGGGGTTTTCATGCAGCGCCTTCTTGACATCAGCGGGGTTGACGGCCTGTCCCCATTCGTATTTGAGCGGGATTACTTCAGCACCGTAGACCTTTGCGCACTCGGCGAAGCGATCGCCGAAGATGCCGATCGAGATACCCAGTACCTTGTCCCCGGGTGACAGCATATTTACAACAGCAGATTCCAGGCCGCCGGTACCCGAGGTGGTCAGGATGAGCAGATCGTTCTTAGTCTGAAAGCACTGTTGAAGTTTGGGAGTTATGCGGTTCTGCATTTCGGCGAACTCCTTGCCGCGGTGATTGATCATCTGGCGACCGCTGGCCTTCAGCACCTCGTCCGGGCAGGGGGTGGGGCCTGGGATTCTCAACTGCATGTTAGCGCCTCCGTAAAGATTAGTGTGTAAATTATAGATTATTTGGGCGCTGAGGGGAATTTCCATATAGACTCGTCATCGCCCGGAGTCCTCCCCAAAACGTCGTTGCGAGGAGCGCCTTTTTACCTGTCTTTGCGAGGGTGAGCCGAAGCTGCGAGCCGTAGGCGTGGCAGCCTTCAGGCGACGAAGCAATCTCAAGGCATAACACCACTAACGATGGGATTGCCGCGGCCGCTGCGGCGGCCTCGCAATGACAATTTATTCCCTGACTATCTTAATAAAGCGCCGCTTGCCCACCTTGATAATGCTGCCGCCGGCTACTTTGCTTATCTCGATATCCCCGGTGATGGCCTGGCCGTCTATCTCCACGGCGTTCTGCTGCATCAGCCGGCGGGCCTCCGTCCGGCTTTTGGCCAGGCCGGCGCGCACCAGTTCCGCCGATAAAGCGGCATCGGATCCCGCCGGCACGTTAAGCACGGGTATCTCCTCCGGCACTTCCTTGTGCTGCACGGTGCGGGCAAATTCCCCGGCGGCCTCTTCGGCGTCCTTAACGCTCCAGAAATCCTTGACCAGCTCGTGCGCCAGGCGCTTTTTCACCGTCATCGGGTTGAGCTTGCCGCCGGCCATGCCGGCATTGAAATGCGCTATTTCTTCGTCCGGCACATCGGTGAGCAGCTCAAGGTAGGGGATGATCATGTCGTCATTAACAGACATGGTCTTGCCGTACATCTGGTTGGGCGGGTCGGTGACGCCGATATAGTTGCCCAGGCTCTTGCTCATCTTCTGCACGCCGTCCGTGCCGACCAGCAGCGGCATCAGGAAGACCTGCTGCGGTTTCAATCCCGCCATCTCCTGCAATTGCCTGCCCACCATGCAGTTAAAGACCTGGTCGGTGCCGCCGAATTCCACATCGGCTTCTATCATGACCGAGTCGTAGCCCTGCATGAGGGGATAAAGAAACTCCGTAATGGCGATGGGGTGGCCATCGGCGTAGCGGCGGGCAAAGTCCTCGCGCGCCAGGAACTGCGCCACGGTGAATTTGCTGGTCAGCTTAATAATATCGTCCAGGCCGAAGACGCCCTTGTCGAACCAGGCGCTCTGGTAGCGCACCTCGGTCTTCTCCTTGTCCACTATCTTGAAAAACTGCTCCATGTAGGTCTGCGCGTTAAATTTCACCTGTTCGGCGCTGAGCATGGGACGGGTCAGCGAGCGGCCGGTAGGGTCGCCGATGCGGGCCGTCCAGTCCCCCACGATCAGCACCACCTGGTGTCCCAGTTGCTGGAACTGGCGCAGCTTGCGCAGACCCACCACGTGGCCCATGTGGATGTCTGTGAAGCTGGGGTCGAAGCCCTGCTTGAGGCGCAGCGGCCGGCCCGACCGCAGCATCCTGACCAGTTCCTCCTCGTTGATGATCTGGGTGACACCTCTTTTTAAGAGTCTTTTGAGGTCAGAATCTAATAGTCGATTCATGTCGATAGTACCCCGCTAAAGAAATTCCAAATTCCAAATTCCAAACAATAAATAATAAACAATAAATAATTTAAAAAGCTATTTGCTCTTTTCGATGATAGCGTTGAATATTTTCATCAATTCAATAGTCTCTTTGGCCAGAGCATCCCTGCCTAAATCGAATTCAGCTCCGTTTCCTTCTAATAACCGTAACCAGTAGTGGCTTTCCTTTGACTCCTTTCTGCAAATTTTAATCCGCATCGTGAAGTCTTTTTTCGAGAGTGCTTCATTAGCCTCTATATAGTTAGCGCCAACGGAACCTGCTGACCTTATTAACTGTTTTACGAATTCCACATTGGATATGGTACGGGGTAAGGTTTTGGTGAAAGCGACAACCTGCGTGGTAAATAGAAATGTTCTATCCGCCAGGTCATATGGTTTTGAATTAACGTTTTCAGTCATTTGAAATTGTTTGGATTTTGGAATTTGGAGCTTGGAATTTTTATTAATATTGCCCTGGCCTGTTCCCCATCCTTTGCCATTTGTTCCTTCAACTCTCCGGCGCTTTTGAATTTCATCTCGTCCCTGAGCCTGGCAACCAGCTCGATGGTCAGCTTGCGGCGGTAAATGTCTTCGCTGAAATCGAAGATAAAGGTCTCGATCAGTCGCTGGAGCCCGTCGAAGGTGGGGCGCACGCCGACATTGGTAACCGAGGGGAGCACCCTGTTGCCGGGATGCGCTATAGTGGCATAGATACCGTCCCGGGGCATAGCCTGTTCCGGCTGCACCTTGAGGTTGGCGGTCGGGAAGCCCAGCATGCGGCCGCGCCGGTCCCCCGGCGCCACCCGGCCTTCCAGGCGGAAATAGCGCCCGAGCATCTCATTTACCTTATATATATGGCCTTCCGCCAGCAGTTGCCGGATAGCGCTGCTGCTGATGACCTCGCCGTCCAGCCTGGCCGGCTTAACAACCTCAACGCGGAAACCCAGCTCGTCGCCGAGTTGTTGCAGGTAATCGGGGCTGCCCTGCCGGCCCCTGCCCAGGGCGAAATCCGGCCCCAGCACCAGGCCACACATATTCAAATTCTCTTTCAGCAGCAGGACAAAGTCCCGGGCAGTCAGTTTAGCTACCCCGCGGGTAAAGGTGACGGGCGCCACTACGTCCGCGCCGGCAGCCTTGAGCAGCCTGACCCTTTCCTGCAGCGTGCATATCCAGGGCAGCGTATCCCGGCGTCCCAGCACCTTCTCCGGGTGGGTCTTGAAGGTAACCACGCCGGCCAGGCAACCTTTTTCGCGGGCGCGCGCCGCCAGGTGCCCCAGCAGGCGCAGGTGGCCGCGGTGCACGCCGTCGAAAACCCCGATGGTCAGCAGGGTGGGGCGTGAGGGGGTGTGCCTGGCCAATTCTTTTTCAATATTCATTATTTCGTATCATTGCGGGCATTTATTACGCTGTCATTGCGCGGTGATTAGATTGCTTCGCCGCCTGCGGGCTACCTTTTACCTGTCATTGCGAGGCCGCCGCAGCGGCCGCGGCAATCTCATCGTCAATTGAGCGCTATTTTAACATTTATCCGGGCCACACTCATAATGCGGGGCATATTACCACGTGATATAATCCAATTACTTGTTTGGAATTTGGAATTTTCTTCAGAGCTGGCCTTATTCCAATCCTGCCGGGCAAGGCTGCCCCGGGGTTGATATAATTGTATGCATGAGGATTGCCGCAACAGGTGACCGCGTTATTTACAGGCCTGCCGGCGCTTTTAATTATGCCGAGGAGATTTATTAAATGATAAAATCTTGCCCCCCTAAATTATTTTCTGGTATTGCCGGCCTGCTGATCGCTATTACCCTGTGCGTTTCATGGGTGGACGGGCTGGCCCTGCCTGCCGGCGCAGATACAACACCTTCCGGCGCCTGTGGCATATCTTCCACCTCTTTGCCTGTTGGCATGGTCGGTAACCCCTACTCAGCAACACTTGAGGCCGGCGGCGGCACGCTGCCATATACATGGTCTATCGTAAGCGGCGCGCTGCCCGTGGGCCTGGGCTTAAGCAGCACCGGCATTATATCCGGCATACCCCTGTCTGCCCGGACTTACAGCTTTAGCGTCCGTGCCGACGACAGCGCTTCGCACTATTGCACAATGTCGATTTCCATCCAGGTCAACTCAAACACACTGGCAGATAACCTTACCACAATACAAACCCTGTTGATCAGCAAATCAGATAACCTCACGCTTGCTAACGGCAGGCTGATAGCTAATCAAGAGCTGGCCAGCGCCGACGGGAGGATGAAGTTAAAGCTTGAAGCAGGGACAGTTATCAACCTGCAGGGACAGTCCTATCTTGGGGCCGCCGTAGAATCGAATCCGCCGGCCGCCACGGATAACACCACCCTGGTGCGCGCTTACAGCTTCATACCTTCCGGCGCCACCTTCGCCCCGGCCGCCACCCTGACGCTAAGGTATGAGTCGGCCTCCCTTCCCGCCGGCGCCACGGAATCCAGCCTGTACTTAGCCTACTGGAGCGGCTCGGCCTGGGAGAAGCTATTCTCAACGGTAAATACAACCCTCAAGGAAGTCTCGGCGCCGGTCGCGCATTTCACCACATTCGCCATACGCTGCCCCGCCCCTTCAACCAGCCCGACTGCCCCTACGCCTACTGCCCCGTCCGCTGCCACGGGCAACGTCACCCTATCGGCCAATATACTGGGCACAACCACAGCTTTCATCACCAGCGGCGGTGTACTAACCTCTGCGGTCAACCTCAGCAGCGCCGGCGGCAAGCTGAGCATCAGCCTGGCGGACAATACCACCGTAAGCCTGCCCTCCGGCAGCCGGCAAATAACCGTGATACAGCTTGCCTCCCCGGCGGCCGCACCCGCCGGGTCAAAACTGGTAGAAGCGTACAGCTTCGGGCCTGATAATACCACCTTCCACCCGGCTGTCGGCATAGCAGTCCAATACGATACTGCCGCGCTGCCCGCCGACGTGCAGGAAGGGGACCTCTACATCGCCATAGCGGAGAACTCAACCTGGATCCCGCTCCCGTCAGCAGTCAATCCGCAGGCTAAAACGGTCAGCGCGCAGGTCAGCCGCTTCACCGGCTACGCCCTGCTGGGCAAGGTCACTGCGCCGCCTCCGGCGCCGGTCTTGACCCCGCCTCCGGCCACTGCTGCCTTCAGCACTTCCGACCTGGCGGTTTCGCCCGTATCCGCTAAAGCCGGCGAGCAGGTCACGGTGTCAGTACGCGTGGTCAACGGCGGCACCGCCGAGGCCCCCAAAACGGTCATCCTGAAAATAAACGACCGGGACGAGGCGCAGAAGCAAATAACCCTGGCCGCCGGCAAGTCGCAGGTGGTCAACTTTAACGTGATCAAAAGCGAGCCAGGCCAATACACGGTCAGCGTGGACGGCCAGAGCACCAGTTTCACCGTGAAAGAATCCGCCGCGCAATCACGCGATGCCCTGTCCATACCCATTTTGATTATCATTATCGCCGGCGGACTGCTGGTCATCATCCTGGCCATAGTGCTGATCATGAAGCAAATGTAGGGGGGATATTAACCGCAGGGGCGGGTTTTTAAACCCGCCCGATCGGGCGCACCTGAAGGAACGCCCCTACGGAAGATAAATTCTAATATCTAAATATGTCGCGTCTCACGGTAAATGACCACCCCTGATAGACCGCACCTCCCCCGGTTGCACTTATACCTAAGACGCATCATCATAGGCTCAACCTGGAAAATAAGAAAGTTGAGCCATGGCAAGAATGAGTTATAAATAGGAACAGCCTTCCCACTTGAGAAGGCTGTTTTTGGCCAGTGTTACTCACACATGGCGTTGTCACTATGATAATATAGCATATTGTAAACAAAAGTCAACAGTCAGACTAATTGCACAATATATGAAGAGCAAGAGGATAATAGCATATGTAGATGGCTTCAACCTCTACTTTGGATTAAAAGAGAAGGGATGGAGTCGTTACTACTGGCTGAACATCTATGTGCTTTGCCGAAATCTGTTAAAACCACCTCAACAATTAATTCTTGTAACGTATTTCACATCTCGTATTCCGGGACCACCTGATAAAAAGAAAAGGCAATCTGCTTTCTTGGACGCGTTAGGAACTGTGCCCGGAATAAAATCATACTATGGCAAATATCAAACAACCCCTGTTCCATGCGAAAATTGTGGCCATTCAAATGGTTTTCCTGAAGAAAAAATGACAGATGTTCAGATATCTTCTGAAATGGTATCCGATGCACATCTGGGTAAATATGATACGGCTTTGCTTATAACGGGAGACCGTGACTTAGTGCCGGCAATAGAAAGAGTCAGGTCGGATTTTCCTAATAAACGCGTTCTGGTAGCCTTCCCGCCCCTGCGTACTAATACAGACCTTAAAGTGGTTGCAAGTGCCTACATACACGTTACAGGAAATGTTTTAGAGAGGAGCCTGTTTCCTCCACAAATACCGATTATCGGGGGATATATTTTAGAATGTCCACCAAGTTGGCATTAAGATAATGCCCGGTTCTTTCATTTTCTCGATAAGGTCATTGGAATTTGCAATTTTCTTCAGAGCGGGCGCACCTGAAGGAAAGTCCCTACGGACGGTGGGGTTGCCGCGGCCGCTGCGGCGGCCTCGCAATGACGAGTGGAAAGGGAGCCCGCAGGCGACGAAGCAATCTGTAGGGCCGGGTTTTCAAACCCGCCCGCGCTAAATATAATATAGACATGCTTTACTTATATATCCTTTTTAGTATAGCTTCCTATTTCCTGGGCGCCATCCCCTTCATGATATTGATAGGCCGGGCAAAGGGGGTTGACCTCTCGCAGGAACCCGACCTGCACCATGCGCTGTGGTACGATGTGGGCC
>CAIYTC010000215.1 GCA_903929005.1 uncultured Dehalococcoidia bacterium
CGCCCGCTAAGCACTAAAAGTATCATTAAGTGGTATCATTAAGACGACCCAAATGGCTCATGGATGTGGCCCTTCTACAGGGCAAATCCCGGATTCCGATAGTAAAGCGGCTGAGGGCCTGCCCCTGGTTGCCAAACCTTACTGACGCAGGACATTAGTACTATTGCACAGGTTACTAAGAGTCTATTTACAACGCCTTCAGATTAAGGGACAATGGTAACCGGCATATAATATAAATAAGGTAGGCCATTAATAATATTGCAACCATAGCGTGGCCCAAAATGAGAAAAAGTATTTTCGCAACATTCGCGCCGGCAGTGGCTAAAATGCACAGTCAGCGGGGTATGACCGGTCTGGAAACGGCCATCATCCTGATTGCCTTTGTAACCGTGGCCGCGGTATTTGGCTATGCCGTACTGAGCGCCGGGCTCTTCTCGGCTGAGAGGGCCAAGGAAACCGTCTACGCCGGCCTGCAGCAGGCCAAGGCCAACATGGAGCTATCGGGGTCAGTGATCGTTTATACCGACAATGCCACCGCCACCGACCCCGCCAGGGCTAAAACAGTTCTCTTCACCGTGAGGAATGCCATTGCCGGCACACCCATAGACATGACGCCTAACCTGGTAGGCGCTCCTGGCCTGAACAGATGTATCATCAGCATGGTCACGGCCGATAATTACACCAACAACATCAATTGGTCTGTGGCAGCCATAGGGGTTTCCGACAACGATACCTTGCTCGAATCGGGCGAGCAGTTTGAGATAACAATTGATTTGACAACGTTCCCTGCTATCCATGCCAATGACTGGTTCAACATCCAGGTCAAACCGATGCTGGGTTCCTACATGACCATACAGAGGACCCTGCCGGCCGGCCTGGACCCCATCATGGATATGCATTAAACAAAAATAATCACCCCGTCCGGCCAGAGCGGCCCGGTCGAATCTCCTCATCCCTGGTGGGCTGAACGTATGCCCACGGCACGATCAGCAACGAATATAAAAAATCAAATATAAAATATAAAATATAAAAAATTTGGAATTTGCTGTTTATTGTTTGGAATTTGGAATTTGGTACTTGGAATTTCTTTAGAGCTTAGAGTTTAGAGTTTAGTATTTTTCATTTTTGCTTTTTTATTTTTGGTTTTATTTTATCTGTTATAATCCCCTCACCGGATGGATATTGTGCAGGGTTTAATCTTGGGCGCCGTGCAGGGTGTAGCCGAATGGCTGCCCATCAGCAGTGAAGGCATCTGCACCCTGGTACTGGTGAATTTCTTTCAGATGGGCTTTAAGCAGGCCGTTTACCAGTCCATCTGGCTGCATGCCGGCACCCTGTGCGCCGCGCTGGCCTATTACCGCCAGGAGGTCTGGGACCTGTCCAAACACCTGCCGGCTTATTTCCGCGATTTACGCAATTCATTTGCCTTGCCGCCCGGCGACATCATCAATTACCTTATTATTGCCACTGCAGTGAGCTGCGCGCTGGGAGGTCCGCTGCTCCTTTTCGGCCTTGACCAGATTGAACTGCCCGGCGCCGTACTGTCCGCCCTGATAGGCCTGCTGCTGATCATAACCGGCGTCGTCCAGAAGTTGGCTCAAAGCAGCAGCGCATCCAACCTGGTAAGATCAGTGGGCTGGAAGGAGAGCTTAGTCACCGGCATAGCGCAGGGTTTCTCGGTATTGCCCGGCATCAGCCGTTCAGGGATGACCATTTCCACCCTGCTCTTCTTCCGTTACAGCGGGGCGCAGGCGCTCAAGCTCAGCTTCCTTTTGAGCATCCCGGCTGTCTTCATAGCCGAGCTGGCCATCCTGGTCACCGGGAAAGTGAGCCTGGGCGCCGGCGATATAGCCGGCATAATAAGCTCCTTCGCGGTGGGGCTGCTGTCTATTTATGTAATAATGAAATTAGCAGCCAGGATACCTTTCTGGGGCATCTGCATCTTCTTTGGGCTGCTCAGCCTGGTACCCTGGATGACCAGCCTTTAACGCCAAAAAAGACCATTGCCCCCGCATCATGTCTTTGCGAGAAGCCCGCTCTCAAAAATGTCTTTGCGAGGTTGAGCCGAAGCTGCGAGCCGAAGGCGCGGCAGTCAGCGACGAAGAAATCCATCCCACAATGGTCAGATTGCTTCACTTCGTTCGCAATGACGAGTAAAAAAAGGGGCGCAATGACGTTTTTGAGTCTGTCTTTGCGAGGAGTCCGCAGGCGACGAAGCAATCCCATGGCATAACAACAACCTCTTCGATCATGAGATTGCTTCGCTGCGCTCGCAATGACAACGTGAGGAGAAGGGCCGCAATGACGTTTTTGAGTCTGTCTTTGCGAGGAGTCCGCAGGC
>CAIYTC010000216.1 GCA_903929005.1 uncultured Dehalococcoidia bacterium
CGGTATGCGGCTTGCAATCCACCCGAAAACAAGGGTAACGGCAAGTGTGATGAAGAACCCTGATGTGCTGAAAGCATACGTCAGTTCTGCATCGTTGCCCAGCATGAGTTTGCCGAAAAACAACGCAGCAAGACGACTCAGCGGATAAGAGAGTAATAACCCAAATACAATACTGATAGAGCAGGTAATCATGCCTTCATTGACAAAAAGCGCATAAATAAAGTTAGGGGTGGCTCCAATTGCCCTCATTACACCGATCTCGCGGGTTCGCTCCCAGATGTTGATGCCCGTTGCAGATGCCATACCGACAGCGCTGACCAGAAGGACAAGAAATGAGAGCAGTATGAGCACCGAGAGAATAATATTCAAATGGTCATAAATAATTTTCACCCGTTCAGCCTGCGACATCACATAAGCGATATCCAGTCCGGACGGGGCAATTGCCTTTTCAATACTCTTTTTAAGAGCGATTACCTTCTGATAATCATTGTTTTTTGCAACAAACGAAATGGTATTGATAAGGTGGTCGTGATTCAGCAGAGCGTCATATTGCTCTTTATCCGCATATATTTTTGCTCTTTCAAATTGCCGGGTCATTCCGACTACTCTGGCATTGATTGTTTTATCCCTGATATGCAATGGCAGCAAGGAGCCAAGAGGCGGGTTGTTATAGAGCTCCATTGCCTGCTGGTTCAGAACAACCTCAAAATCATTTGAAGGCAAAAGCCAGCGTCCATTGCAGATTGTTAATTTGAGCAGACTGGTATTTCTCGGAAGAGCTACTATTCCGGCTCCTTTATCTGTTGATAATATTTTTGACTGAATTTCACCGCGGCCACCTATCCACGTTTCCACCTGTTTGACATTTTCCAGCGATCCAAGCGGCTCCAGGGCTTCATCTTTCGAAATGGCTTTATTTAAAGCTAAAATTGAAGTTAAATAATTAAATTCTATTAGTTAATGAGAGTTCACCGGCTCTCTCTGAGATCAGGGAGAAGCCGGTGAGCTTTTATTTTATTTCAGCCTGTGATATCTTTCAGGTAATGTAATTGTGGTGGGAGGAGCATACTATGGAAGAGCCTGACAGCCGCAGCGTTGTGGCCAGGGTTATCTCTCAAAAGGGTACGTGTGTAGCCGGTCATAAGGCGGGCGATGAATTTACCCTAACAGATGTGTGCCCGCACGGAATATGCGCCTGGGCCTTTTATACTTTATTCCCCTTCGCCCAGGTATTGATGTCTAAGGGAACTTTCCCCTGGGAAAGCGATCCGGATAAATGCACCGTGGCATGCCCTGACCCGGGCAACCCGGTAGTTTTTGAATTGAGCCGGAAAAAGTGACCGGTGTCTCTTGTTATTTCAACTATTAATAATAAGGTAAATATTTTAACGCACAGTTCTGCTAACAGATTACGGGATCATCGCCACGATTAAAAAATATCAGGAGCTTACTAAATAGGCAACCTTTAAAGAGGTATTTCAATCTGGAAAGCCGGGGCGTGCACCCCGGCTTTTTCTGATTCACTGGTTGATGTTTCTCTGCCTGTACTGAAGCGCTTCTGCAAGGTGGTTAGTTTTTATAATATCCGAGCTATCGAGGTCAGCTATGGTGCGGGCAAGTTTAATCGTGCGGTGGAAAGCGCGGGCGGTAAAATGTAACTGTTTCATAGCTGTCCGGAGAAGCTCTTGAGCCGCTGCGTCTATCTTGCAGTGCTCCTTTATCTCGGCGGGACTCATCTCAGCATTGCTCTTCGTTGTTGCCCCGTGGAGCCTCTGTAACTGGATTTGCCGGGCTGCCTGAACCCTTTTTCTCACAACGCTGGAACCCTCCGCCGACCTGCTATCCGTGAGCTTTTCATAATCAATGCGCGGAACATCGACGAATATATCCAGTCGGTCGAGAAGTGGGCCGCTGATCCTTTTCTGATAACGTGTGATCACAGTGGAAGAGCATTTACATTCCCTGACGGGGTCGCCGTAGTAACCGCACGGGCAGGGGTTCATCGCTGCCACCAGGATGAAGTTGGCCGGGAAAGTCAGGCTCCCTTCTGCACGGCTGATGGTAACAACCTTATCTTCCAGCGGTTGACGCAGGGATTCAAGCGCCATGTGATTAAATTCAGGGAATTCATCCAGGAAGAGAACCCCGCGATGGCCCAGGCTTATTTCACCCGGATGCGGGATACGCCCGCCGCCCACCAAGCCTGCATGCGAAGAGGTATAGTGAGGCGCACGGAAGGGCCGTTGGGTGATTAAAGGCATATCTTTGGATATTAGCCCTCTGACACTGTATATCTTGGTTACCTCAATCGCTTCGCTGAGTGTCAGGGTCGGTAAAATGGTCGCCAGCGCACGAGCCAGCATGGTTTTGCCGCTACCGGGAGGCCCGACCATCAGCACATTATGACCGCCAGCGGCCGCCACTTCTAAGGCCCTTTTAGCGTGTTCCTGCCCCTTAATGTGGGATAAATCGGTCTGCTGGTCTGGCTGGCAGGTATCCTGCCAGGATACTGTGCCGGTGAATTGCTGAATATCTGTTTCACCCTGGAAATAGCCTACAAGCTGGCTTAAGCAGACAACCGGGTAAACCTGGAGGCCGTCTATCAATGAGGCCTCCTGTGCGTCATCTACAGGCACATAGACCTTTTTGATCCCGCTTTCCCGCGCCATGGCTACCATAGGTAGAATCCCGTGCAGATGGCGGACGCTGCCGTCCAGGGAGAGTTCGCCGAGAAAGAGAGTATCGGTGGCATCGATATTGATCTGGCCCGAGCTGACCAGGATGTCAATAGCTATCGGCAGATCATAGGTGGGGCCGATTTTTTTTAGATCAGCCGGCGCCAGGTTAACCGTTATCCTTCTCATAGGGAAGCTACAACCGGAGTTGCGTATGGCTGCGCGCACCCTGTCGCGGGCTTCTTTTACCGCTGTATCCGGCAGGCCTACAATAAAAGTGGCAGGTAACCCGGGCGAGATATCCACCTCCACTTCAATCATCAGGGCATCCAGTCCGACCATTGCTGCTGTGTTGATTTTGGCTAACATAACTTGTAATAAAGGTGATCTGTCTGATTATATCAGATATACATTAATGGAGAACTTCGCTGAGCGCTTTTGCCAGCCCAGGAACTGTCTTAAATTTTGAAAGTTCCTCAGGCCTGATCCATTTACATTCAGTGTGCTCCCAATTGGTCATTATTTTTTCGGGGTCTAATACATGGAAGAGGAATGGGTGGACGACCCATTTACGGTGCAGGATTTTGTCAATAACCTCCAGGGGTTTTCCTTGTGTAATCAGTTTTATATTGTTTTTAAAAAGGCCGGTTTCCTCCCTTATTTCAGTATAGGCCTGGTCCAGTGGGTCAGTTTCGATGTAGCCGCTTACACCCGCCCAGGCCCTTTGATAGGTGCCGACCTTGCTGCTTCGTCTCATAATAAGGATCATTTTCCGGTGCTCAAGAAAGCAGGTAACGACACGTTTTTCTTCCAGCGGTACGCTGGCTGTTTCAGCGAGATTTTTCTGCAGGTAGTCCTGCAAAATTTTCAAAGCCATTTCAGTGGCTTTATGCTTGATTGCGTCCCGGTTCCCTGTGAATAAATGCTTTTGTTGAGTTATAGCGTCAGTTGTGGATAGACCCATGTAGAAAAGGCCCACTGGTTTAACCGGTGTTGCGCCACCCGGTCCCGCAATACCGGTAGTAGATAGGCAGATATCTACCTGGAGCAGCCTGCGGCCGCCTTGTGCCATCTCCATGGCGGTCTCATGGCTGACGGCCCCGTGCGATTTCAAAGTCTCCTCTTTTACTCCTGCTGTGACGATTTTTATTTCATTGCTATAAGCAACTATTGCCCCTTTGAAATAATCCGAACTGCCAGCAACGTTAGTTATTCTATCTGCTATCCTCCCCCCTGTTGCTGATTCAACCGTTCCGATAGTGAGATATTTGCCTGTCTTATCGTGGATTGCCCTGACCAACCCGGCTATTTCGATTTCCAGTTTCTTCATGTTGCCTTACCGCCTGCATTTGTTAATTTAACAGGCATTTTAACAGAATCTGGATTTTCAATGTAACCAGGTATAGCTGATATAATTGGCGCCGTGGAACTATCTAAAGATACGATATTATTCCTGGGGACCGGGGGAGCAAGATTTACAGTGGCCAAGCAATTGTTGGCTACGGGTGGGGCCTGGATGAATTTGGGAGGCACGCAGATTTTACTTGACCCGGGACCTGGTTCGCTGGTATATGCTATCAAGCACAATTGTGAACCTCCCAAATTGAGCGCCATTATTCTCTCTCATAAGCACCTTGACCATTCTGTTGACATAAATGTGATGATTGAAGCTATGACAGATGGTGGCTGGAAGCCCCGTGGATCCCTGTTTGCTCCAGCGGACGCGTTTGATAACGGAGCCGTGATATTTCCCTACCTGAAGGGCTATCCGCAGAAGGTTGAATTGCTGGAGGAAGGAAAGCAGTATTCTGTGGGTGATGTTAAGTTCACTACGCCGGTCAGGCATATTCACCAGGTGGAGACCTACGGTTTTGTTTTCCAGACAGCGGGGCACAAGTTCTCCTGGATTACGGACACCAAATATTTCGATTCCCTGGCCGGCCACTATAAAGCGGAGTTTGTCATTATAAATGTGTTAAGCCTTGAGAAGAGAATACCGGTTGATCACCTTTCTTTGCCGGAGGCGGAACTGATAATAAAGGAGATCAAGCCGAAGATGGTGGTATTAACCCATTTTGGCCTGACGATGTGGCCGGTCAAGCCCTGGGAAATTGAAGAAAAAGTGAGCGATGAAACGGGTGTCAGGGTGATAGCGGCACGGGATGGGATGGTCTTAGATCTGGATATGGTAAACAAAACCTGAGCGTTTACGCCAGAGCGTCAAGGATACTTATAGCCAGTTTGGTAGTTATTCCCTTCACAGATGTAAGCTCTTCAATGGTGGCGTCTTTAATATTGCTGACCGAGCCGAACCTCTTAATCAAAGCTTTTTTACGCGTTGGCCCGATACCAGCTACGACGTCTAATGACGATTCCCTGCTTTGCTTCGACCTCAGGTTCCTGTGATAGGTCACAGCAAACCTGTGGGCCTCATCCCGGATGCGTTGCAGCAGGTGAAGCTCAGCGGAAGATTTAGATATAGGTACCGGTTGGGCATTGCCAGGCTGGAAAACATCTTCATTTTCTTTGGCTATGCTGATGATAGGTACATGGCTGACCCCGGCTTTGTTCATAGCAAAGCCGGCGGCATGAAGATGTCCTTTGCCCCCGTCAATCAATACCAGATCGGGCAGGGTTGACCATTTGCCCGTTGCATCTTCGCGTGAGGTGAAACGCCGCTGTATCATCTCGCGCATCATAGCGTAGTCATCAGGATGCTGCACCGATTTGATCCTGAAGCGCCGGTATAGCGCAGGCCGGGGAATACCATTTTCAAATACCACCATACTGCCAACTGCGTTGGTGCCCTGGATATTGGAGATATCGTAGGCTTCAATCCTGCGCAAAGACCTGGGAAGTTCCAGCCAGGCCTTCAAATTTGCCAGGATATTAAAATTTTCCGGCCGTGCGGCTTGCCGGGCTTGATAAATTTCCAGTTGTTGCCGGGCATTCGCTGCCACCATATTTATCAGGCGTAAACCAGCGCCTTTGGCCGGTGTCCTCAGTTCTACACCAGATCCCTTCCTGAGATGCAGCCATTCACTTATCAACTGCGGCTCGTCAACCTGCGATTGAAGGAGTATAAGACCCGGGATATGGTCAGACGAGGAGTAATACTGTTTCAGGAAGATCTCCAGGAGATATGCATCGCTCTCGTCCCTGACGCCGTCCATAGTAAAATGTTCGTCTCCAATCAACCTGGCGTCCCTGACAGAAAAAATTCGCAGGCAGGCCAGGTCTTCGTTGCGTGCAAGCGCGATAGCATCCTGCCAACCCCTGATATTGAGGGGTATTTTATTGCTGGCAATGACCGCTTCGATAGCCTGTATCTGGTTGCGCAAGCGGGCCGCCTTTTCGAATTCCAGTGACCGTGATGCTGCTTGCATGTTGGCTCTCAGTTCACGCAGGACTAACTCCTCTTTGCCCTCCAGGAAAGCTACGATCTGCATAACAAGCTCATGGTACTCTTCCCTGCGGATTGCACCGATGCAGGGGCCGGGACAGCGCTGTATATGGAATTTAAGGCAAGGCCTGGTTTCTTTACCGCTAATAACCTTGTTGCAGGATCTCAAGGGAAATATTTTTTTTATGAAATCATAAGTATGCCGGGCTGACCATGCGCTGGGGATCCGCCCAATATATTTAGCTCCATCGTTATAGCGCCGCCTGGTAATGCTGATAGTTGGCCAATCATTTTTGACATCGATCTTAATATAGGGAAAGCTTTTATCGTCTTTGAGCATAACGTTGTAATGGGGCCTGTATTTTTTTATCTGCTGGCATTCAAGTATGAGGGCTGCGATTTCTGACTCTGTAACTACGAATTCGATCTTATCTACCCTTTCAACAAGTTGCCTGGTCTTGGCGGGGAGGCGGGAAACTTTTTGAAAGTAACTCTTGACCCTGTTGCGGAGGTTTGCCGCCTTGCCAACGTAGATAACCGCACCCAGGTTGTCTTTAAAGAGGTAAATTCCAGGCAGGGGCGGCAATAGCTTTAAATATGCTGCTATGTGTGGTTCAAACATTTTCAAATGAATATTAGCATCGAAATATGATTGATACAAGGTGTGTTTAGCTTGCATTAAATAGCCTGTTCGAAGAATATAGATTTATGTTAAAATAACCGTCGTTTGAAATGCAAGAAGATATAAGGTTATTTCTAAACTTCCTGGCTAAAGAGAAAAAGTGCTCCAAGAATACTTTGGATGCCTATCATAATGACCTTAGCCAGTTAGCTGATTATATTACTGGCGCCAAAGCTAATGATTTACCTGGCTATGACGGTGGGGAACTGAGTGAAGAGCACCTGGCGTCCTATATGCTAAACCTCAGGGAGAAAAGTTATACCGTTTCTACCATGGCCAGGAAAATAGCGGCAGCCAGGACGTTTCTTAAATTTATGGCCGGTAGAGGCAAGGTAAATGCCGACCTGGCGCCCATGTTGGCGGCACCCAAAGTCAATAAAGCTTTACCCCAAGCTTTATCGGTGCCGGAGATACAGCGGCTTCTGGCGGAGACTGCCAGGATACCTACTTTGGATGCTAAGAGAGATCAGGCCATGCTGGAACTGCTTTATGCCACTGGCTTGCTGGCCAGTGAACTGATGTCACTGAATGTTGACAATATGGACCTGGGCCAGAGTTGTCTTACTATCACCAATCCCCAAGGCCGCTCAAGAAAAATCCCGCTGGATAAACGCATTAAGGAAATGATCCAGGAATACATTGCATCGGTGCGTATTAACTTACTGACCAGCGATAAAGAAAAAGCCCTGTTTTTAAATCAGCGGGGTGAAAGATTGACCAGGCAGGGCTTCTGGCAGTTAGTACAGGGTTATGCAGTTATGGCGGGACTCACAGTCAAGGTGACACCCCGCACCATCAGGCACAGTTATGCAGTTCACAAATTGCATAATGGCGCGGATATCCATTCGATACAGGAAATGCTCGGGCATGCCCATATCTCGACCACCAAAGCGTACAAACAGGTATAGCACGATGTTGACCGCTCACGTAGCAGATGTCGTTCTTTAAACCTGATTTACAATATTAGTCCAGGAGAATATTCATGTCAAAGAAATCACGCAGAGTTAGGGCGAAAAGCCGGGTTAGCGAACCCTCGCATCGCGCAGAAGCACTGCCAATGCAATCCACAGTACGGCCTGCTGTTAGGACCATGGCCAGGCAGCCTGCAGGCGTAGTAGCGAGTGTTATGCAGCCGGGGAATTACGATTACGTAAAATCTGATGTTATCCGTATTGGCTTAATTGCCGGTGCACTTCTGCTGATCCTGATAGTATTGACGTTTATTCCAGCGTTAAAGACATAGAGTTTAAAACCGGTGGATTTTGACAGGGCACGCCAGATCTTAGTTGGATCGTTTTATCCCGGCATTGAAGATCAGCTTGTGCTGGACGCCATTTCGAGGGTACCCCGTGAATTGTTTGTGCCAGTCGAACTGCAGATGTTTGCCTACGACGATAGGCCTCTAAGCATCGGATATGGACAGACTATTTCACAGCCTTACATTGTTGCCCTGATGACGCAGGCGCTTGAGTTAAAGGGGAGGGAGAAGTTACTGGAGGTGGGTACAGGCAGCGGTTACCAGTCAGCCATACTTGCCGAACTGGCTGCGTCAGTTTACAGCATTGAAAGGATACCCGAACTGGTAGAGCAGGCGAGAAATTTGTTGGAGGGGTTGGGTTACCGGAATATCACTCTTAGGGTTGCCGGTGATGACCTGGGGTGGAAGGAAAACGCACCCTATGACACCATTATTGTAACAGCAGCGGCGCCGGATGTGCCTCAAACGCTGATAGAACAGCTTGCAGTTGGAGGTAGGCTGGTGATACCGGTAGGTTCAAGGAGTGAGCAGGAATTGTTGCGAATTAGAAAAGGTAAATCAGGCAATAAAGTAGATAAACTGGGCGGTTGCCGGTTTGTTCCCCTAATTGGCAGGGATGCCTGGCAGGACTGAACTGGTATAAATCGCGCCAACCGGGCAAACTTCAACACAGGCCATACATGAATTGCAGGCCGTTTCAGTCAACGGCATTTCCGCAAAGGTAGAGACAGTTGTCTTGATACCCCGGTAGGCAAAGTCGAGCACCGCCGTGCCTTCTTTCTGGCAGACCCAAACGCACTTGCCGCAGAGGACGCATTTATTGCGGTCAAAGGTGATCAATGGATGGCTGGAATCCACCCGCAGATTTAAAGCGATTTTGTTAAAGCGCCTGCCACGCAGTTTTAAATGCTCAAGACGGGCTATTCTTTGCAGTTCACAATTGTGGTTCTTGACGCAATGAGCGCAATCAAGCCTGTGGTTGCTTAAGAGCAGGTCAAAGGCTGTGTGGCGCAATCTCTCTATTCGCGGGGTGTGCACCTGAATCACCATGCCGTCCTGTGCTTTTTCCGTGCAGGCAGTAACGGGTTCAGGCCTGCCTGCGATCTCAACGAAACAAAGGCGGCACGAAGCGTAGGGTCGGAGTTTATCCTTTATACTGCAGAGGTTGGGGATGAAGAAACCGTTATCGAGCGCCGCCCACAATAAATTGGCATGGGATTTAACCCGGAGTTCTTTTCCCTCGATGATTATCGTGCAAAGCATGTTGAAACGATAGCAAAAGAAAAGGCGGGTTACAAATTCTGGGTTCTGCCAATTCATGGTTGGTGACATTATAATTCATTTGCCAGTCAAGATAACTCTTAGTTGATTTCCTGTCTCCCATAGTATATTCTAACAGGACTATTAGGAGTGGAGGTAAATGATATGGTTTCGAAGAGTGAGTTTGGTGGCACCGGACTTAAAATTGTGGGGATAGCAATAGCACTTGTTGGAGCGGCTCTTGCATCTACCGGATTCTTCGGGGCTCCATTAAACAATGGTTTGGGCATATTTGGAGTCATCGCATTAATTATCGGCGTTATTGTAATTATTGTTGGTTAGGATACAAGCCAACACTATTAATACAAATAGCAAAACATACAGAATATAACGTCCTGTATCAGGGATATCACTTCCCCTTGATATTAGAGTTAATATAATTTCCGCTGTTCCAATACCAGCAATGTAGATACCAATAGCATAAATCCATCTATTTATCATCGGGATTCTTTCCCATCGGGCTAATCACTATTGTAAAGGGTGTCATTTCTCCAGCCTTTTGTCGGTTCAGCTACAAC
>CAIYTC010000217.1 GCA_903929005.1 uncultured Dehalococcoidia bacterium
AACGATATCCTTGCCTACTTCATCGATATGCTGGTTGCCGTTGCACCTGAACAGCCGGCCCTTTTTATCGTAGTAATCAAGCAGCGGCATGGTCTGAGTGAAATACACCTTGAGGCGTTCCTTGATAGTCTCTTCCTTATCGTCAGCGCGCTGGTAAAGCTCGCCTTCGCACTTATCGCAAACACCTTCCTTCTTGGGAGGCTGGTTCTTCTGGTGGAAGGGCGACTGGCAGGTGCGGCAAACCCAGCGTCCGGTAAGCCTGTCCAGCAAAACGCCTTCCGGCACCTCTATGTAAATGGCCTTCTCGATCGCTTTACCCTGTTTCTCAAGGGCTTCATCAAGGGCCCTGGCCTGTTCCAGCGTCCTGGGGAAGCCGTCAAACACGCAGCCGTTTTTGCAGTCCTCCCTGGCCACCCTTTCGAGAATCATCTTAATAGTTATCTCGTCGGGCACCAGCTTGCCTGCCTTCATATAGGATTCCGCCTGTTTGCCCAGCTCGGTGCCGTTCTTGAGGGCGTGCCTGAACAGGTCGCCGGAGGCCACATGCGGCAAAGACATCTCTTTAACTATAATATCTGCCTGAGTACCCTTCCCCGCCCCGGGTGCTCCAAGCAATATAAAGAACATTATCCATTCCTCCTTACTTTAAGAAACCTTCATAGCGCCGCATGGTAAGCTGCGCTTCAATCTGCTTCATAGTATCCAGCGCCACGCCCACAACGATGAGGATGGCAGTGCTGGACAGCGTCATCACCGAGGCATTAGTAATCTCCTTGGCGAAAAACGGCATGATGGCCACAAGGGCCAGGAAAAGGGCGCCCCCCCAGGTCAGGCGGTTGATAACGCCGTTCAAATATTCCGTGGTGGGCTTGCCCGGCCTCACACCGGGTATGAACCCCCCCTGTCTCTGCAGGGTACGCGCTAAATCCATCTGTTCGAAAATGACCATGGTGTAGAAGAACGTGAACCCCACGACCAGCGCAAAATAAAATATCCAGTAAAATAGCCCGACCGGCAGCGGGGCGCTGGGGTTAAACCATTCCATGATGGTATTGGCGAAATTGGGCTCCTGCCCCGCCGGCGCAGCTAAATAGCTGGCGATAGTGCCGGGGAATATCATCAGGGACATGGCAAAGATCAGCGGGATCATGCCCGCCATATTTACCCGCAACGGGATATAGGTGGAACCTCCCTGCCTGTACATCTTGCCGCCCCTGAAAGCAGTGCGCGCATATTGTACCGGTATGCGGCGGTGTCCCTCAGTGAAAATCACAATCAAAATAACCGTAGCCAGCGCTAAGATTATAAATACACCGACGCCCGCCCAATTATCCTTGGCAATCATGCCCCGCCCTACCTGTTCCGGCAGACCGGCGATGATGCCGCCGAAAATGATGATGGATACACCATTGCCGATGCCCCGCTCGGTGATAAGCTCACCCAGCCAGACACATACCATAGTGCCCGCGGTCAGCGATGCGATAATGGCCACCGTCTCAAGCGCGCCGGCCTGCAGCACACCGCCCTGGCTGCGCAGCAGTTGCAATTGGGCAAAGCCCTGCAATGCCGCCAGCGGCACCGTGAGCCAGTGTGTTATCTGGTTTA
>CAIYTC010000218.1 GCA_903929005.1 uncultured Dehalococcoidia bacterium
GCTGATCCTGGAATCGGGGTAAATGACTGGTTCAAAATCCAGGTAAAACCGACCCAGGGTTCCACCATGACCATCCAGAGGACCCTGCCGGCCGGCCTGGACTCCATCATGGATATGCATTAAACACTGAAAAGAAATTACACGACTCACTAAAGTGACATGCTAAGCAGGGGGGCATAGCCGGACAGAGCAAAATCAGTGATGGCTGTGCCCCCCTCAAATAGTAAAAGACCCGGTTAATGACAGGGGGTTCAAATTGAAAAGAGATATTTTCGGAAAATTCGCCAGAGCAACGGCTAACATATACAGAGGACAGCGCGGCATGACCGGCCTGGAAACCGCCATCATCCTGATCGCCTTTGTTACCGTGGCCGCCGTCTTCGGCTATGCCGTCCTCAGCGCCGGGCTCTTCTCGGCTGAGCGGGGCAAGGAAACGGTCTACGCCGGCCTGGCGCAGGCCAAGGCCAATATGGAATTAGCGGGCTCAGTTATCGTCTCGTCGCCGGCGGTGGCGGCGAACGCTACGCGACCGATTACAGAAATTAGGTTCATCGTGAGGAATGCTATTGCCGGCACACCCATAGATATGACGATACCCGGTGGTGATCCCGCCATGCCTGCGAATAGATGTATCATGAGCCTGACCACTGCGCATGAATACTTTAACAACATCCCGTGGACCAGGACAGACATAGGCTTTGGCGACGGCGATAACCTGCTGGAGTCGGGCGAACATATGGAGATAATAATTAACCTGGCCGATGTAGAAGCAGTGGGCGTAACCTCCGGCGAATGGTCGCCTCTTATTGCCAACGACTGGTTCAATATCCAGCTCAAACCGATGCTCGGTTCCACCATGACCGTGCAGAGGACACTGCCGGCCGGCCTGGATGACATCATGGATTTGCATTAACACTGATTTTATCACGGTGGCATAGCCAGGCACATCGTATTTAGAAATGGCCGCGCCCCTGAAATAATTAAGAGGCTCAGTTATGAACGATGAACAAAGAATAAGGGTACTGGAAGAAGAGCTCAAGGTACTGAAAAATGAGGTCAAATCGGTCCTGCTGGACCTGCGGGAGCAGTACCTGAATATTCAGAACCCTTTCAATTCCTCCATGTCCCCCAGCGCCAGTGTGGGCATCAGTGTTGGCCCACAGGCGGAAAAGCCGGCGCCCAAAGCGCCGCCAAAGCAGGAGGAAGAGCCGGTAGAGGAGGCGCCGGAAGAGCAGGTAATGACGGGCGCGGGCAGTGATTATGAGGAAGAGGCCCCCGGCAACGCGCCGCTGGATTTTGGAAATGCCCCGGAAATGCCCGGTTTCAATAGTGGAAATGATGATTTTGGAATGGCTCCCGGCTTGCCCTCGGGCGATCCTTTTGGGGGTGCAGGCGCCTCTCCATCGTTAGGCGCCGCGCCGTCCCCGGGCGCCGGTCCCGGCCCGGCAGCGGGCCCAACGCAGGCTGATAATACGGACGAAGAGGATGATGAAGAAGAGGATAGGCCCCAGGCGGTAGTTCAGCCGGCCAAAGGCGCCCATAAGAAAAAGAAGGAGCAGGTGACTGCCAGCGGCAAGACTAAATATGATTTGATGGTAGTGGCCGGGCTTACTCAATGGATCGACCTGTCAACCGCCCGGCTGGGCAAAGAGCGGGCGGAAGCCCTGGTGGAGATGTCATATACCATGGGGCGCCTGCCGGAAGATTTGAAGGACGCGCTGGTTAAGATGGTGCGCATCACCAAAAATGAAACGAACGGCCATAACGTTACCGCGTCCGACTACCTGGCGATATTAGCCCAATTGGAAAACCTGCTGGGTAAATCGGAGATCCAGGATAATGCCCTGCTGTCGTTAATATCAATGATGAAGGAGTCGAAATAAATAATGGATAAGGTAATGGTCACCGTTTTGCTGCTTATCGCCGGGGTGGTATGCTCCATGGTCCTTCTTAATGCCGTTTACCCGGCTATCACCGGCAGCAGCGGTGCCATCGTCGACGCGGCCAGCAAAATAGACGACCGCATCAGGAGCAATATCTCAATTATCCAGATCTCAGATTCCGGCAACGTGGTCTATATATGGATAAAAAACGTGGGGGCTTCCTCTATAGTCGGCATCAGTAAAAGCGATGTCTTTTTTGGCCCGCAGGGTAATTTCGCCCGCATCCCCAACGGTGTTCAGGCCACCGGGCCGTACTGGGAATCAGAGGTTGAAGGCGGTGGTGCGTGGGGGCCTACCGCCACACTGAAAATCACGGTTACCTATACCGATGCACTGGCGCCCTTAGCGGAATATTATTTTAAGATAGTCATACCCAGCGGCATCTCTGCCCAGGACTTCTACAGCACACGATAAGGGCAGCCATGGAAAACCTGTTTATTACCATTGCATGCATAGCATTGATACTGCTGGGGACCGTCAGCTACGCGTCAAGTTCGCTGAGCTCGGCCGACGCAATTACCAACTCCTTCAAGAACGCGCTGGAAAGAGCCGGGGAGATAAGCCGCACGGATATCCGGGCCACAGTAGCAACAACTGCTGTTGACGGCTCCGCCGTAGAAATTACGCTCAGCAACGACGGCACTACTTCCCTGCGCAATTTCAGCCGGTGGGATGTCATCGTCAGGTACCAGGACGGGGACACGGTCTGGGTCCCGTATGCGGCGGCAACCGCGCCAACCTGGTCAGACAACGGCACCTTCTTAGACGGCAGCCCTGACGTGTTTGAGCCGGGCATACTTAATCCGGCGGAAACGCTGAAAATAAATGTGCGCCTGTCCTCTGCTGTAGCCGATAACAGCACCAACCTGGCAGTCATATCCACCGCTAACGGGGTGAAAACACAGATCGCATTTGTCCATTAAGGCGGGTACCACGGTAACGCAATTATAAGGATAGTAGTCAAATGGGAAAAGTCTTAACTTCAGATGATGAAGAAAGATCTAAAGACGAGATAATCTGTACGGGCCACTCGGAGATAGACAAAAGGCTGGGCGGCGGTATCCCGGTGGGCTCTTTAACCCTGATCGAAGGCCAGTCGGATGCCGGCAAATCGGTGCTGGCGCAGCAAATGATGTGGGGCGCGCTGCAGGACGGGCA
>CAIYTC010000219.1 GCA_903929005.1 uncultured Dehalococcoidia bacterium
CGCCAGGATAACCCAGGCACAGGCTGACGCCTATAAGGCATGGATAGCGCAAAAGCCTAAAGTCGAATTGCCCAGGCCGGAGAAACCGGCGGGCGGCTTGAACGGCGCCCCGCCCCGGAGTGGGCGCGGTCCTTCGGATAACTCGACCGGTACCTGGCGCCACGGTGGGCGCGGCCCTTCAAAATAATCAGCTAATAGTTGTCAGCAAAAAAGGCCAGGAAGCAGCGGTTTAAGCCGCTGCTTCTTTTATTTGCTTTTACTAATGGGAGGCCGGGAAGATCTCGTGCAGGGCATCGGGGGCGTATTTTCTCAGCAGATCGGGAGTCAGGCCGTTTTCCTTGATGATGGCGGCGTAGAAGGCGGCGCTGCGACGCGGCTGCCTGGCCTGGGTGGCGGGGTCCAACTCCACCAGGCCGAACCTCATCGAGTAACCAAACGTCCATTCGAAGTTGTCCACCAGAGTCCAATGGTGATAACCAAGTATGTGTTGACCCTTGCGGATAAGGTCATGCATGGTCTTGACGGCGGTGGCGATGACCCACGGCCGCAGTGTATCGGCACGGTCGGGGACGCCGTTTTCCAGTATAAAGAATGGCCTGTTGAATTTGGCCAATTTCTCCACGACTATTTTAATGCCCTGCGGGTAGATCTCCCCGAACATAGCTTTTCCGGTGGAGGTCAGGTCTCCGGTGCGCCCGTTTTTGGGGGTTAACCGTTTGGTGAAACCCATGCCCGGTTTGGTTATATCGAAGGCCACATCGACTCCCCCGTAAATATTCACACCGATGAAGTCCCAGGTATCCTTCACCTGCTCAAGATACCTGTTCAGTCCAGTGAAGGGTGGGCCCTTTTTACCGGCAATCATATTAATAAAAACGTTGTTGAAGGCATCGCTGGCTATGCGGGCGGCCAGCCTGTCAAAGAGCTGGCTTTTGGCCTCGGTGAAAATGATGAAATGGTTGGCAAAGCTGACCATGGCATTTTGCTGCAGCCGGTGGATGGCATGGTAAGCCCTGGCGTGGCAGAGCGCCATATTTACCAGCACATTAAAGTAATCGGCTATATGGCCGTGCAGGGCGGGCGGATGGGCGCCGTCAAGGTACCCGGTTACGGCATAGACGTTCGGCTCGTTGATGGTAAGCCAGTCGCTGCAAAGGTCGCCCAGCTCAGATACGGTGAAATTCACAAAGCGCGTGAAGTCATCCACACAGGTGCGCGCTAAGAAAGCGCCCTTTTTCTCAAACCAAACTGGATGGGCGAAATGGTGCAGGCATACCATGGGGCGTATGTTGCGCATGATGAGGGCCGACAGCATCCGGCGGTAGCGCTCGATGGCTGCGGGGTTAAAGATGCCTTCCTCGGGTTCTATGCGCGCCCAGCTTACCGAGAGGCGCAGGGAGTTGATCCCTATGGCCTGCGCCAGGTCGAAGTCGCGCTCGGCATCCTCCCACCAGTTGCAGGCCCTGCCGCTGGCTTCGCCCGTCCTGATACCGCCCGCCTTCTCGAATTCGCACCACTGTGAATTGAGGCTGCCGCCCTCCACCTGGTAGGCGGACGTGCCCAAACCCCACAGGAAACCTTCAGGGAATTTCAGTATTTCAGGAGACGGGTTTTCGCTCACGATAGCTTCTCCAGGCTGGCCAGGCTATAGAGGAGTTTTTTCGTGCCGTAATCATCAAAAACTACTATAACATGAAAATCGGCGGCCTGCTTCAGCACTTCCAGTATCCTGCCCGCACCGAATTTGGGGTGCCTGACCTTATCGCCACGATTAAACGACATGTCAATACGCGGCTGCGCTTCAGGCAGAGCAGCGCTGTACCCGGGGGAGTCATCCCTGACAATCTGGCCGTTATAATCCTGTCTGCTGACCAGGTTAGAGGGCAGCTCGCGTATAAAGCGCGAGGGTGTGCGGTAGCTGGCCTGGCCGAAGGCCAGACGTTTCTCTACATGAGTCAGGTAAACAAGGTCCATAGCACGGGTGATGCCTACATAGCAGAGACGCCGCTCCTCCTCCAGCTTTTCCGCTGCGTCCGTCGACCGGCTGTGAGGCAGCAGTCCTTCCTCTACACCGGCGATTAGGACCACCGGGAACTCGCTGCCCTTGGAGCCGTGCAGCGTATTAAATGTGACTGCCTCAGCCTCCTTCAGCATGTCAGCCGCCTCAGCCGCCTGGCTGATCTTGCCCAGCAGGGAACTGAGAGCCACGGCCGGGTTAAGGTGCTCATAGGCCTCTGCCAGCGAGATAAGCTCCAGCACGTTCTCCCAGCGTTCCTCGGGGTTTTCTTCCCCTTTGAGGTAGTCCTGGTAGGCCGTCCTTTCAATAATGCGGTTCATTAACGTCACCAGGCTGATATGCTTGCTTTCTGCATGAAGCTCCTGTAACAGCGTATGGAAATGGGCAGCTGCCCTCTGTGTACGTACGGGGAGCGATGGCAGTGTGCCGGCCGCTGCCTGTTGCAGCACCTGATGGAGGTGGATGCCGGCTTTTTCAGCCTGTGACTGCAGTTCGGCCAGCGACTGAGGGCCGATGCCCCTGGCGGCCAGCTTGATCACACGTGTGAGCGCGGCATCGTCCGCCGGGTTGCGCATCACGCGCAGCCAGGCAGCTATATCCATGACCTCCCGGCGTTTATAGAAAGGCGTGCCTGTAACCAGCTTATAGGGTATTTTCTCCGTATTGAATACGTCTTCCAGCGCCCGCGACTGCGCGTTGATGCGGTAAAGCACGGCGAAGTCAGTATATTTCAGCCCGCGCTCATCCGCCAGCTTCTTTACCTGGCCGGCAATAAAACGCGCTTCGTTGTCTTCGTCTGTCAGCCTGACCACAGTTATGGGGTTGCCCGCCTGGCGTGAAGTAGTCAGCTTTTTCTCCCTGCGCAGGCTGTTGCGGGAAATGAGCGCATTGGCGGCATCAACGATGGTTTTAGAGGAGCGGTAATTTTCGTCCATCCCGATGACCCGTGTGCCCGGGAAGTCTTGGCGGAAATTGTCCGTATTGCGCATCTCGGCCTGCCTCCAGGAATAAATGGTCTGGTCGGGGTCGCCCACTACGCAGACATTGCGGTACCTGGCGCCCAGCATCCTGATGATCTGGTATTGCAGGCTGCTGGTATCCTGAAATTCATCGACCAGTATATACCTGTATATTTCCTGGTAGCGTTCAAGGGCGGCCTCATCCTCTTTGAAAAGCCTGTGGGCATAGACCAGCATATCGTCATAATCCAGGGAGCGCTGTTTTTTTAGCGCAGCCTGGTAGCTGCGGTAGACGGTCACAGATGCATCGTCGAAGCGTCCACCTGGCCCGGGGACGGCGGCATCGGGGTCGACCATATTGATCTTGGCATAGCTGATAATGCCCTTGATACGTCGCAGGTTATTTTCCTCAAAGCTCAGCCCGGCCTCTTCCATGCACTGCCTGACCAGCTTATTCTGGTGCTCGTCGTCACACACTTCGAACGTTGTGCCCAGGCCGGGGATGCCTTCGCTGCGTAAAATACGCAGGCAGGCTGAATGAATAGTGCTGACCGTAAGCTCTGCCGGGGTTGCGTTAAATATTTCGTCCAGCCGTTTTCTCATCTCCTCGGCAGCTTTGCGGGAAAAGGTCACAGCCAGGATGTAGCGGGGCTTGATCTTGGCCTGCAGCACCATGTAGGCGATGCGGTGCACGATGACGCGCGTCTTGCCGCTGCCCGGACCGGCGTGTACCAGCAGGGGGCCTTCAACGGTCTGCACCGCTTCCTGCTGCATCGGGTTGAGGCCGTCTAAGAGGTCCATGCTGGCCGGCTCAAATACCTCACTTCATTACAGCTAATCAGATTTTTTCCAACGGCGCCATGCTGAGCAGCAGCTTCTTTACCCCGCTCCCTTCGAAAGCTATAATGACCTCTTTATCGTTGCCGCTGGGTTTGATGCCGATCACCTGCCCGTCGCCGAATTTTGTGTGGCGGACGCGGTCACCGGGGTTTAATACTATTAACTCCTTGGGCGGCTGGAGTGCCTGCGCCTTCCTGGCCAGCAGGTCGGCGATGTTGTTGCCTTCATCGTCATCGCTCCAGCGCTTTTCGCGTTGCTCCGTGCGCCCGATAGAGTGCTCGTCCGCTCCGGATAGCCCCTTTCGTTCCACCAGGTGTTCGGGGATATCGTCGAGGAAGCGGGAGGGCGTGCTCTCCGAGCTGGCGCCGAAAATGCTGCGCCGGGCGGTGTGCATCAAGTATACCTGTTGTTCGGCGCGGGTGACGCCCACGTAGCAGAGGCGTCGTTCCTCTTCAAGCTCGTCCCCTCCTGCCTCCATGGAACGCCTGTGCGGCAGCAGCCCCTCCTCCATGCCTACCATGAAAACCACCGGGAACTCCAGCCCCTTGGCCTGGTGCAGCGTTATCAGCGTGGTGGTATCCTCCCTGCTTTCGATCTCGTCTGTATCAGCTACCAGGCTGATCTGCTCCAGGAAGGGGGAGAGCCCTTCCCCGGGCGGCAATTCGTCGTAATCTACGGCCACGGTGCGCAGCTCCTGGATATTCTCCCAGCGCTCCTCGCCATCATCTTCCCCGCGTATGCAGTCGCGGTAGCCTGATTTATCCAGCAGTGCGTCTATCAGCTTTACGATGCTCAGCTGCTGGCTCTCCACGATGAGGTCGTTGAGCATGCGGTAGAGGCCGCTTAGCGCCGCGCTTATCCTGGCGCCGAACCCCGGGCCGCCGCCCCCGCTGACCGCCTGCAGAGCCGCGAATAGCGATAGGTGGTTATCCCTGCCCCAATTGGTGAGGTCGGAAAGCGTCTTAGCGCCGATGCCCCTGCCGGGAATCTTGATAATGCGGGAAAGGCTGATATTGTCGAAAGGGTTATGCAGGACCCTCAGGTAGGCGATAACGTCCTTGATCTCACGGCGCTGGTAAAATTTCATGCCGCCAATCAGTTTGTATTTAAGGCCATAGCGCATGAAGGCTTCTTCCACGGCACGTGATTGGGCGTTGGTGCGGTACATTACCGCGCAGCCGCCGGGCTTGATGCCGTCGCTGCCGGTTAATTTAAGTATCTCGCTGACCACGAACTGCGCCTCTTCCTGCTCGTTATACGTTTTGATCATAAAGACCGGCGCTCCCTCCGTATTGGCAGTCCAGAGGTTATTGTGCTTGCGTTTTTTGTTTATAGAGATAACGCAGGAGGCCGCCTCGAGTATATTTTTGGTGGAGCGGTAGTTCTGCTCCAGCATGAGCACCTTAGCATCAGCGTAGTCCTTTTCGAAGCTGAGGATATTGCGGATATCGGCGAAGCGCCAGGAGTAAATCGATTGGTCGGGGTCGCCTACCACGCAGACATTGCGGTGCCGGCCGCCCAGCAGGCGAATCAGCTTATACTGGGTGATGTTGGTGTCCTGGAACTCGTCCACCATCAGATGCAGGTAGCGGGACTGGTATCTCTCCAGCACGTCCTGGTGCTTTTCAAATAGCTGCACCGCCTTCATCAGCAGGTCATCGAAATCGACGGCCTTGCTCTGCCCGAGTTGTTCCTGGTAGCGTTCGTAGACGCGGCAGATTATATCGTCCCAGTGGCTGCTGCTCTGGCCGCCCAGGCCGGATGGCGTCAGGTGCTGGCTTTTGGCAAAGCTGATGGCATTGCGTATCTTCTGCGGATTATACTGCCTGGGATCCAAATCAAGGTCCTGCAGGCATTGCTTGACCAGGCTCTGCTGGTCATCCTCATCGTAGATGACAAAATTGGGATCAATGCCCAGCGGCTTGCCGTCCTGGCGCAGTATGCGGGCGCAGATGGCGTGGAATGTGCCTGCCGAGATATTCTCCGCTACCTGGCCGAGCAGCTTTTGCAGGCGTTCCTTCATCTCGCGGGCGGCCTTGTTGGTGAAGGTCACGGCCATAATGCGGCGCGGGTTGACGCCCGTTGTCTTGATCAGATAGGCGATGCGCTGCGTGATGACGCGCGTCTTGCCGCTGCCCGGTCCGGCCAGTATGAGCAGCGGTCCCTCTACCTGCTGAACCGCTTCTTTCTGCGCCGGGTTCAATCCTGCCAGTATATCCATGATGCTATTTAATGGTGGTGGCTGTCTTTTCCCACTTGATCTCGACCCGCTCTGGCGCCACACCGGTGAAGGAGACGCCGTCCGGGCCGCTGGTTATCACGGCGTTGGACGGCTGCAACTTGATAGTGGTCTTGCCTCCCGATTGGCTGACTATGACCTTGCTGGCATTGGTTTTAAGGACGATGTTGACGTTCTGCGTGGGCAGTCCGGTGACGGACTTGCCCTCAACGGAGACTGAGCCCATGCTCACTCCCTCGAGGTAAACGTCGGCGCCTCCGTAACTGCCGCAGGCCGCGCCGGCCAGCAGGGATAAGCCTAAAGCTGCGCTTAAAGCAACTATAGTTGCGGGTTTAAAATTCATCTGATTTTCCTCCTCTGTTCGGGCAAGCGGTGAAATGGCACCCGGGGTTGATGGGTATTCAGGCGGTTACCGCATAATTATAACATCGTATTGGAAAGCGCGACAAAGGAAAATAATCCGCAGAGCAGCGGTGCAAAAACCCGGGGAGGAAAAGGAACAGACCCGGCGAATCATCATGAAGCATTACGAGGGGCCTGTATCTGCTTTCGAAGTCGCCCGGGGTCAAAAAGTTAACCGGTGGACGATGAAAGCGTCCACCGGTTTTTTTACGTCAATACCTGTGGCCTGGTAACGAGGGCTAAGTGTGCTTTCCCAGCCAGTCCTCAATGTCGGCAAAGACCCTGGCGTTGCCCGGCTCATTGTGCACCTCGTGGTAGAAACCCTCGTAGATCTTGAGTGTCTTGTCCTTGGAGCCGGCCTTTTCATACAGTAGCCTGGCGCCGGCCTCATTAACAATCTTGTCCTCCGAACCTTGCAGGATAAGCAGGGGGAGCGTGATGGACGGAAATTGCGCTTCAACCCTGGACATGGTGGAGAGCGTTTCCGAGCCGAGGCGCGCCCTTATCTTGCCGCGGTAAACCAGCGGGTCATTGTCGTAGGCTTCCACAACCGCCTTGTCGTGGCTGAGGAAGTTGGAGTCCAGTGCCTGCACGCCCAATTTGGGCGCGACTACTGAGAGTATCCTGGCCAGTGTGATGGTGGCGGGCGTGATGCTCTCGCCTGCCTTGAGGGACGGGGCGGATGCCACCAGTCCGTCAATCTCCGCCTGGTGCTGGAGTACATAGGAAACGCCGATCAGGCCGCCCATGCTGTGGCCGTAGAGGATCACCTTTTTACCCGGGTTATCCTTGCGCACCATATCGAAAAAAGTCTTGAGGTCGTCCAGGTAGGTCTGGAAGCGGTCGACGAATACCCGTGTGCCCTCGGATTTGCCGTGGCCCTGGTGGTCGAGGCCGTACACGGCGTAGCCCAGCGGAACTACATGATTGACAAGGTTGTGGTAGCGGCCGATATGCTCGCCCAGCCCGGGAGCCACCAGTATTACGGCTTTGACCTGGCCGTCGGGCAGCCAGCATCTCCAGTAAAGGTTGAAATTGCCTGTGCCTTTAAAATTGCCCTCTTTCTGTTGCATATAGACCTCCCCGTTTTTGCCATTATTTTGCCCAGCTGTTACCGCATGGACAAGTCAGGCAGAGGCCGACATTCTAACACCTGCCATAATGATAATCAAGCATAGCTATGTTATATCTAAGCCAGCTATGGAGTGCAGTTAAACTGTGGATTAAAATAGTTGTGCATACCCGGCTAAAAACCGTAGAATGAAAAGCTGGTTTTAACGGGTATGCTCAGGGCTGTGTTATTCGACCTTGACAATACGCTGATCCTCTTCGACGAGGTCAGCTTTATGAGCGGCTATTTTCCGCTGCTGGCCGGCAAATTCTCTGATATCCTTGCGCCGGATAAATTCGCCGCGAAGCTCTTACAGGCGACCCTGATAGTGCATAAGAACGATGGTTCAATGATCAACAGGGAGCTTTTTTTAAACGCGTTTTGTGACGGCTCGAATGTGGACAGGGAGGATATCTGGCGGCGCTTTGAGAGGTTTTACCGGGAGGACTTCGACCAGTTCAAGGATATGGTGGCTGCCACGGATTGCGCCAGGGAGGTGTTCGTGGATGTTCGGAAAAAAGGGCTCAAGATAGTAATTGCCACCAACCCCCTCTGGCCTTTGGCCGCCCAGATCAAGAGGCTTTCCTGGGCTGGATTGGGGGGTATCGATATTGTGCTGATAACGCACATCGATAACATGTCCTTTTGCAAGCCGCAGCCCGGATATTACCGCCAGATATGCGAGATGATTGGCGAAAAAGCGCAGGACTGCCTGATGGTGGGCGACGACCCCGCCAACGATATGGTAGCGGCAAAGTTCGGCATGAAGACCTACCAGGCCGTTGACAGCCTTAACCGGGCAGAATCGCCTTTGCAGTTAAGCAAACAGGTGATCGGCAACAACACCGAGGGCATCCCGCCCGCCGATTTCAAGGGACCCCTGGCCTGCGTGCCGCTTACTGTCGATACTTTGCTTCAATAGCCGGAAAAACTCCCTCTTTACAATTGATGCGCGCTTGCTTTTGATGTATAGTATTTACTGATTTGCGTATGTGCGCAGATACAATTTGGATTTAAGGAGGCGAGATGGCTGAAGATTATGCCGAGAAAAGTTTCTGGCTGGGCAACTCGGGAGCGTACAAGGAAAATCCCCCGCTGGAAGGCGACCTGAAATGTGACGTGGCTATCGCGGGGGGCGGTTTCGCGGGAATAGCCACAGCCTATTACCTGAAAAAGGCGCAGCCTTCACTGAAGGTGGCCGTTCTGGAGGGGTGGGTCATCGGCTGGGGCGCGTCGGGGCGCAACGCGGGCTTTGCCATGACTACCTTCGGGCTGATGATGTCCATCACCAAGATGCTCTTCGGGGTAGAGAAGACCAGACAGTCCCACCGCTACATGGAGAGGGCGGTCGATATTGTGGGCGAGCTGGTAGCCGAGCACAAGCTGGAATGCGACTATGAAAGGACGGGCTTCCTGCGTATCGCCACCACCCCGGCTTATGTCAAGCGCATCAAAGAAGAGGTTCACCTGGTTAAGGAATTGGGGCTGACGGGTGTGGACTGGATCGAGGCGGACGAGGTGCGGAAGCGCGTGAAGTCCCCGCTTTACATGGGGGCCTGGTGGGAGCCGCGCTGCGCGCTGGTCAACCCGGCCAGGCTGGCCCGCGAGATGAAGCGAGTGGCCCTCAAGTACGGCGCGGAGGTCTATGAGCGGACGCCGGTGATGGAGATCAAGCGTTCGCCGCAGGGCTTCACTCTCAAGACACCTAAAGCCACGGTCAGCGCGGACAAGATAGTGCTGGCCACCAACGCTTATTCGCTGGCCATTCCCGGGCTGAATGCCAGGCAGCAGCCGGTCTGGACCTATATCGTGCTCACTGAGCCGCTGAGCAAAATGCAGCTGGATGAGATGGGCTGGCAGGGTCGCGAGGGCATCGAGGATTACCGCAACATGGTGCACTATTACCGCCTCACTCCCGACAACCGCCTGCTGATGGGCGGCCGCGATATCGCACTGACCTACGGCGCCAACATGGATAAGGACATGAACCCCAAAATATTCGCCCGGCTTGAGCAGGACATCGTTGATTTCTACCCCTGCCTGAAAGGTTTGAAGATAACGCACCGCTGGGGCGGCCCGGTCTCGGTACCGATGGATATGGTGCCGGCGCTGGGATACCTGGATGACAAGCGGGCTGTTTACAGCCTGGGCTGCATGGGGCACGGCGTTTCGCTCACCCACCTCAACGGCGAGGTGATGGCCGACCTGCTGCTGGAGCGCAAGTCGGAATGGACGGAATGCTTCCCCGTCAACCGCAAGGTCTTCAACTGGCCGCCGGAGCCGATCAGGTTTGTGGGCGAGAAGGCCCTGCTCGGCTACCTGCACGCGGAAGATTCCTGGCTTGAGCGCAAAGGGCTGGGCCCGGCCAAAAAGTAGCAGCAGCGCGCGTCAGATACATGGGCATCCTTTCACATGACAGCCTCCCGCTGACGTGCTAAAATCGTTCGGTCATAATCAGCCGGCCGGGGAAGGCCGGCTGACGGTTTGAGAGCGATATGGAACCCATCTTAATACGCGTCTTCCTGCTGGTGCTGGTGCTCATTTGTGCCCACACCGTCGAGACGGTGCTGGGTTTCGGCGCTACCATTATCACCCTGGCGCTGGGCATCTTCATCTTTCCCCTTGATACGATACTGCCCGTCCTGGTCATACTCGGGCTGCTGCAAAGCCTGTGGCTGGTGGTGCGCTGGTTCCGCTATATCAGGTGGAAGGTGCTGCTGCTCAATATCCTGCCAGCGGTCGTAGCGGGCATGGCTATCGGCATTTATTACCGGACACTGGTGGCCGACTACCGGCAGCTTATCATCCTGCTCGGTATTTTCATCATGGCGGTCTCGCTGCTGGAGATAATCATGATCTACCGGACGCGCGCGGCCGGAGGAAGCCTGCCCTGGTACTTAGGCTGGCCGATATTAATAACAGGGGGACTATTCCACGGCATCTATGCTATGGGTAGCCCGCTGATCGTCTACTACTCCAGCCGCGAACTGAAGGAGCCGGCCGAGTTCAGGGCGACCATCTCGATGCTCTGGCTGATGCTGGCGGTGATCCTGGTCATAAACCTTTATTCCATCGGGCAAATCAACATCACCACAATTACGACTACAGGCATCGTACTGCCGGGCCTGATACTGGGGATCTTTTTCGGCAGCCGTCTGAAATTTCGGGCGCTGCCCTTCAAGGTGCTTATTTACGCGCTGCTCTTCGTAGCTGGGCTGCTGCTGCTCTTCCAGCCTTGACGGAGGATAAAAGGCACAGGCCGATTCTTGCTACAATGTAGTGGTTTATACATGCGGGAAGATAATTAACGATGAGTAAGAACGAGCGCAAGACGGTGCCGGCCGGCCTGGCCTACATAGCGGATAACATTAACTGCAAGGACAATATCCTCGGTTTGCCCCGCTCGGCCAAGTCCGGGTGGGCGGATGGCTTGGAGTTCTCGGGGGACAACGCGACCATATTTTTCGCCGGCTGCGGTTACCAGTACTCGTCCATGCTGGAACCGCTGGTAAAGCTGGTCAGGACCGCCGACCGCATGTCTATCGACCCCGCACTGCCGGTCGTGCTGGCGGGAGTACCCCGCAAGCTGGGCGTCGACGTGGCCGGGATTTATACTAAAGTAATGTCCCGCAGCAACGGCAACGACGCAGTGGTATTAAGGGACGCGGTCAGTGTGCTGAAATCGCTTGGTATCGACTTTGGCTATCTGGGCAGTGATGAACCGTGTTGCGGCGCCCCGCTCTACCACATGGGCCTGCAAAAGGAGTTTGCCGCCAATGCCGCCAAGGCTTACGCAAAACTAAAGGCCAGTGGTGTGAAAAAGATAATCGGCATAATTCCGTCCTGCACCCATGCGCTGCGCAGCCTTTTTACTACCTGTATTCCCGGCTATGATATCGAGGTCAGGCATTTCATCGAGGTAGTGGCGGAGAAGATCAGGCACGGTCAGTTCAAATATCCCCAAAAGGTAAAAATTGCCTATCATGACCCCTGCCAGTTGGGCCGCTATATGGGCATCCTCGACCAACC
The DNA here is from genome assembly GCA_903929005.1 of uncultured Dehalococcoidia bacterium. Lineage (GTDB taxonomy): Bacteria > Chloroflexota > Dehalococcoidia > GIF9 > UBA5629 > CAIMUM01. The sequence goes on from CAIYTC010000219.1 coordinate 11,598, forward strand.
GCGGCAGGTGTTAAAAGCGCTGGAGAACGTCGAACTGGCCGAACCGGAATGGACGGCCGGCGAGTGGTCGACCTGTTGCGGCGGGGGCGGCGGATTTGAGGTTGTCTTCCCCGATATGAGCCAGACCCTGGCTATGGGAAGGGTAAATGAGCTGGCCGAAACCGGGGCCGATATCATCACCACCCAGTGCCCGGGCTGCCTGATGCAGCTTAAGAGCGGGCTGAAAGAGTTGAAAAAGGACAATGTCGAGGCCATGGACCTGGCCAGCCTGCTGGCGCGGTCTATTGTGCAGAAATGAACATAAAAGAAGCTCGTTATTACGAGGAGCCCGCCCCAAAAACATCATTGCGAGCGAAGCGAAGCAATCCTGTGGCATCGCGTCAGGCAATAGGATTGCCGCGGCCGCTGCGGCGGCCTCGCAATGACGAACCACGGGGCATGTCATTGCCAGGAGCTTGCGACGAAGCAATCTTTTGCGCATTACGGGGTAACCTCCTTGCAGGGAGATTGCTTCGCTTCGCTTGCAACGACGGGCGTGAATAGAATGTCAATTTCGAAGGACTACAGGAAAGAATTGCGGGATGCCGCCGCGAGCGGGCGCATCCGCCTGGCCCTGGCCCGCGCTATCAAGAGCTACAGGGTGAATACAAATAATGCTCTTAAGAAATTTCCCCATACCATAAAGATGGCCGAAGAGGTCAGGCTGATCAAGGAAAAGGCTATTCAGCAGATGGAGGAGTTGGCCAAAAAGGCCGGGCAGAACGTCGAGGAGAACCACGGGAAATATTACATTGCTAAGACGGCCGCAGAGGCGCTGAATATAATCGGTGCACTGGTGGGCGCGGGCAAGTTGGTGGTCAAGGCCAAGAGCATGACCACCGAGGAAGTGGAACTGCGGGAGCACATCGAGAGGGCGGGCAACGAAGTATATGAGACCGACCTGGGCGAGTTCATCATGCAGAAGCTCGGCCAGCGCCCCATGCATATCCTGTCGCCCGCCGTACATGTTCCGCGCGAGGACGTGGCCAGGCTTTTTTCCGAGATCACCGGCCAGGAACTGCCGCCGGACATCGATAAGCTGGTGGCCACGGCGCGTGAACTGCTGAGGGAGAAATTCTTCCAAGCGGATGTGGGCATCAGCAGCGCCAACGTGGTGGCCGCCGATACAGGAACGCTGTTCCTCATCGAGAATGAGGGCAATATCCGCCTGGCCACCGGCGCACCGCCCGTGCATATCGCTCTGGTCGGCATGGAAAAACTGGTGCCCACGCTGGAAGAGGCCTTCAAGGTCTCCCAGGTCACCTGGCGCTATGCCAATTATACCGTTCCGTCATATGTCAGCATGATATCCGGGCCCAGCAAGACGGGCGACATCGAGAAAGTGATCACATATGGTGTTCATGGCCCAAGGGAGTTCCACGTTATCTTTCTGGATGACGGCCGGACGCGCCTGGCCAAGGACCCGGTGCTGAGGCAGGCGCTTTACTGCCTGCGCTGTGGCGGATGCCTTTACGAGTGCCCGGTCTTCGGCCTGACCGCCGGCTACTTCGGCGATAAGTACTTCGCGGGCATCGGCGCGGTCTGGGCCAAAGAAGTGACCAAAAATTTGGAGAAGGCCTCTTCTATGGCTTACACCTGCCTCACCTGCGGCAGGTGCAAGGTCAGGTGCCCCATGAAAATTGATGTGCCGGAGATGATCTTGGAGCTGCGCAGGTCGATGGCCGAGGGATAGGCGGCTATTCCGGGCGGAGGCCGCCCCAAAAATGTCATTACGGGGAACCTGTCCCAAAAGCATCATTGTGAAGAGCCCGCCCCAAAAATGTCTTTGCGAGGAGCCCGCAGGCGACGAAGCAATCCCAGGGAATTACGCCATGAACGATGAGATTGCTTCACTACCTGCCACGCCTTCGGCTCGCAGCTTCGGATCACCGCAATGACATATAATAAGAGAGCCCGCCCCAAAAATGTCATTGCGAGGAGCCCGCAGGCGACGAAGCAATCTGTCCTGCAGAAAGTGAATACAGAAATGAACTACAATTTCGATAACATCATCGACCGCCGGGGTTCCGGCTGCATCAAGTGGGACTTTATGTCCAAGTATTTCCAGGCCGACGACCTGGTCCCCATGTGGGTGGCTGACATGGATTTCAAAGCGCCGCCCGAGGTTGTAGCAGCCGTCAGCAGGGTGGCGGAACACGGTATATATGGCTACACCGGCGTGCCGCAGTCTTACTACGATGCCGTCATCGGCTGGATGCAGAGGCGGCACGGCTGGAGGATAGAAAAGGACTGGATGGTCCCTTCCCCGGGCGTTGTGCCCGCCCTGCATATGCTGGTGCGCACCTTCTCCGAGCCGGGCGACCAGGTCGTGGTGCAGACGCCCGTCTATTACCCCTTCTTCGAGGCTATTAAGTTGAATGGACGGGAGATTCTGGAAAATCCCCTGCGGAGGGAGGGCAGCGGGTACTTTATGGACCTGGCCGGGCTGGAGGCGCAGGTAACCCCGCGCACCAAAATGATCATACTCTGCAACCCGCATAATCCCATCAGCCGGGTCTGGCAGGAGCAGGAGCTCAGGCAACTGGGACAACTTTGCCTGAAAAAGAATATCCTGGTGGTGGCCGACGAGATACATGGCGACATCGTCTACAGCGGATTTAAACATGTGCCCTTCGCCATGTTGTCGGAGGAGTTTGCGGCCAATTCCGTGACCTGCACGGCTGCCAGCAAGACCTTCAACCTGCCCGGCCTGCAGACCTCCAATATCATCATCCCCAATCCCGAGTTGCGTACGAAGTTCAAAGACAACCTGCATAGTTGCGGCTTTCCTTCTGCCGGCATGTTCGGCCTGGCCGCCACCGAGGCCGCCTACCGCTATGGCGAACCCTGGCTATCTGGATTGATCGGATACCTGGAGGGCAATATAACCTATTTGAAGTCATTTGCTGCTGAAAATCTGCCCGGCCTGTGGGTGGCGCCGCCGCAGGGCACCTACTTGATGTGGCTGGATTTCCGTGGCTGCAGACTGCCCGCCGGGAAGCTGGGCAACTTCGTGCGGGAGGACGCCAGGGTGGCGCTGGAGCCGGGATTTATCTTCGGCAGTGGCGGGGACGGATTCGAGCGGATGAATATCGCCTGCCCGAGGTCGCAACTGGCCGAGGCCATGGAGCGTATAGGGAAAGCTGTCAGATCACTGCGCAGCGCCGGATAATAAAATGGGACTCCTGTGCAGGCAACCGTCTATTTATATTCGTTGAGCTTTTGCACGACCGGGCCGATTATGCGCTCAGGGCATTCGTTAAATATCAGGTGATAGGGTTCATCGAATACCAGCATCTCCTTGTGCGGGGCGGCGATTTTTTCGAAAACCTCCAGGCAGTAATCGTAGGGAAAAAGTGTATCACCGGTGGAGGCGATTACCACGACCGGGCATTTGATGCTGCCGTCTGAGATACTTTTCAAATCCGCTGTGAAAAGCGATGTTAGGAAGCAGAGAGGGTAGGAGGTGAGGTTGAGAGGATCGCTGTAAAATTGTTCCTGTATAGCCTGTGATTTGGTAATCCGGTCCATTTCGAGATAAAAGGTGAGGGGAATCTGCGTGGCTGGCGCAATACCTGCCGCAAGCCTCATGAGTGCAGTAACGGCGCTGTTAAAAGGTTTTAGAAATTGGGGGAAGCTTGTAACGGAGATGGAGTTTTTCAGGCTGGGGA
>CAIYTC010000220.1 GCA_903929005.1 uncultured Dehalococcoidia bacterium
GCACCGCGCAAAGGATGGTGCGCAACAACATCGCCATACTGGCGGAGCAGGCAGTTGACGCTATCGTTGTTGACTGTACCTCCTGCGGCCTGATGCTGCGCTCCGAGGCTGCCAAATTGCTGCCCGCGGACGACCCGCTGCTGGCTAAAGCGGTTGAGCTGTCGTCCAGGGTATTCGAGGTCACCGATTACCTGAATACCATCGGACTGGCCGTTGAGCCCGGACCGCTTGAGCAAAGCTACACCTACCATGTGCCCTGCCACCGCGGCTGGACCACCACGCTCAACGACGCTCCTTTACAACTGCTGTCCAAGATACCCGGCTTAAAGTACCGCGCCCTGGAGGCGCCGGAGAAATGCTGCGGGGCGGGAGGCGCCTTTTTCTTAGATTATTCAGATCTCTCGCGCGGCATCAGGAAGCGTAAGCTGGATGACATCAACGGCGCCGGCGCCGATGTGGTGATTTCCCAGTGCCCGGGCTGCCGTTCTTACCTGTCGGCCGGGCTGAGCCAAGGCCCGAAAACAGTTCACCCCGTCACGCTGCTGCGGCGGGCATACGGTTTATAAACCAGCCCGGCAGGTAAATTCCGGTAGTGTGTCAATTTGAAAAGATCTCTTATAACCGGCGAAATAGCACGGCTGCCTTATTGACAATATAAGTTAGAATTGCACAATACCGCCCAAGCATTGTCAGGTTATATTTAGCCCTAAGGGTAATAGTTTATTAATATGTATTTATATATTTGCTTTAATTAAGTAATAGTGGTAATATTAGCGAATAGGCTAATATTAGTGAACGTGGTAATAGTATATGACAACTGGAATCAGGAATCCATTTCGCCCTGGTGCGGGGCATATGCCGCCTTATTTGGCTGGGAGAGAGGCGGAGACACTTGAATTTAGTAAAATCTTGTCGCAAGAGAGAATCCTGCAGAATCTAATATTAACCGGATTAAGAGGTGTTGGGAAAACCGTTCTTCTTGATTCATTTAAACCGTTAGCTATTGCGGAGGGATGGATTTGGGTTGGTGCTGATTTTTCTGAGTCCAGTAGTGTTAGTGAAAGAACACTTGCAATGCGCTTGTTAACCGACTTGGCAATAGTAACTTCCGGCATCGTCATTTCATCACCTGTAACAACCGCTGGGTTTGTACAGTCCAAAGAAGAAGAACACCGGCTTGACTTTGAAGCATTAATGAAAAAATGGAATGAAGCACCTGGATTACCATCGGATAAATTGAAAAGTGTCTTAGAATATGTGTGGGCACATGTTGTGCCGTTTAAAAAGAAGGGGGTAATCTTTGCCTATGATGAAGCACAAAATCTCACAGATCATCCAAAGGAACAGGAATACCCGTTGTCTCTTCTTTTAGATGTATTCCAATCGATACAAAGGAAAGGTATCCCCTTTCTGCTTGTCTTAACAGGATTACCCACCTTATTCCCCAAATTAGTTGAAGCAAGAACTTATGCAGAAAGAATGTTTCATGTAGTTTCGCTGGACAAATTGAGTAAGGAGGCTAGTAGTGAAGCCATTGTAAAACCTACGCAAAAAGGATCTGTAAAATTCTCAGCGAATTCTGTTAACAGTATCTATGAAATGACACAAGGCCACCCATATTTTATACAATATGTTTGTCGAGAAGTATTCGATATTTGGGTATCTAATATTGCGAGAGAAGAAGAGTTGGCTAAGATTCCAGTAAATGAAATATTGCAAAAACTCGATGCAGATTTTTTTTCTGGCCGATGGTCTCGTGCTACCGATAGACAACGTGACTTGTTGGCTATCATTGCCCAACTGAAGAATTCTAATTCTGAGTTTACTGTTCAAGAAATAGTCGAATTCTCTATGCATCAGCCGCACCCTTTCAGCAATAGTCATGTTAATCAGATGCTTTCATCGCTTTGTAGCGTTGCGTTAGTGCACAAAAATCGCTGGGGGAAATATATCTTAGCAGTTCCCTTGCTCGATGAATTCATACGCAGGCAATTAGCACAAAGATAGGGTTTACCATGTTCCCATCGTATCTTTGTGGCTCTGCCCGCCATCTCTTTGCGTTGCTCTGGGGTTAACTTTTCAGCCCTGGCCTTACCTCCTTTCAAACCGCCCAATCTACCGATCCACATTCTTTAAATCCTCTAAGGTAAATTCCGGGAACAGACCCACGATATATAGCGGACACCCGATGAAGCACTTCGGTCAGAGCGTAATTTCCTCGTTGATATCCATGACCCTGACTTCGGTTGCCGGGCATTGCTCCTTTACCCGTGCTACGAAGGGGGCGACATCCACGTATGTTGAAAGGGGCGGGTAGAAGTCATCCTGGTGGTGCGCTATGACCAGTCGCGGCTTCAGCACGCGGACGTATTCCAGTGCGATGCTGCAGATATGCGTGTGGCCCTGCAGCGGCACGAGCAGCAGGTCTGCCGGGCGGGCGGCCAGGCGCTGCAGCTCCCCGGGCGGTGACCCTGCGCTGCCGAAATGGTGCATGCTGTAGCCGCCTATGGTGAAGCGCCAGCTCAGCACCTGTCCCGGCGGGTAGCCGCGCAGGCTTGCTGAGAGGCGGCGGTAACCCGGGCCGATGCGCTAGAGGGTACGGGCTACCAGCGGTATATCGAACTTAACGTGCCGGCTGAAAAAGGCCTCCGCCCGGTAGCCGCCGAAATCAGCGGCATAGCCGTCCGACGTGACCGCGTGCAGGCGTCCGCCATCCGCTCCCTCCCGAGCCAGTGTGGCGGCGGCTATCTCCGAGCAATAAACAGCGGATTGGCCCCGCTGCATAATAGCCGGCACATCGTAAAGGTGGTCGAAGTGGCCGTGCGTTATAAAGATCTGTTCCGCGCCCGCGAGTTCCCCCGGCTGCGTGGCCTGTACAGGCCTGGCCCGTTCGTTGCGGGTAAGATAAGGATCTACCAGGAATACCTGGCCAGCGTTTTCAACCTTGAAACCGGCCGTGCCCAGCCATTGCAGTTTCATGTTTCCGGCCCCCTCTGGTTAGCAGTTATCTCTTATAATAGCATCGGTTTTCATATATAGCGAGTTAATAATACAAGTATATTTAGCCTGCCCTATGGAAGACGGGGTTGCCGTAGGGGCGGGTTTTTAAACCCGCCCGCAATCGGGTGCACCAAGAGCGGGCGCACCTGAAGGAACGCCCCTACGGAAGATAAATTCTAATATCTAAATACTAAATCTTAGACAAATACAAAACTCCATTGATCAAATACCAATCGTTATCATTTTCTGATTTTGATATTTGAAATTGTTTAGAGTTTAGAAATTAGGATTTAGTATTTATCCCGCCCGATATAGTTTAATTATTAATAATTGGAATTTGTTTGGAATTTGGTATTTTCTTCAGAGCGGGCGCACCTGAAGGAACGCCCCTACGGATACGATGTTGCTGATAGGAATCGCCCCCAAAACCGTCCTTGCTAATTGACCGGTAGTATTATATGTGATACTATGATATCATCAGGTTAAGTCGATGAGCAGAAAGGAAAAGCGGGAACAAAAAATCCGAAGCAATCCGGCCAATGTATCGCTGAAAGAATTTGAGGCCCTTGTCCAGCAATATGGATCTATCAGGGTAGGAGGGAAACACCCTCAAGCAGTAATCGGGAAAAGGTTTATGACATTTAAACGCACCAATCCTGTAAAAGCGGCATATATCAAGCAATTATTGGAATATATTGATAACCCATGATTAGATTGACCGGA
>CAIYTC010000221.1 GCA_903929005.1 uncultured Dehalococcoidia bacterium
GCGGGCGGCGGCGGCGGCGCCGGTGCGGTGGGCGCTAATGCCGCGAGTAAGGTAGGCGGAAACGGAGGAGTCGGAGTGGACAACACATCCACGTTCGGCTCCGGAGTAGGGGCCAGCGGCTGGTTCGCCGGCGGCGGCGGCGGCGCCGGTTTCACTACTGGAGGTTCTGCTACTGCAGGAGGTGGCGCCGGTGGCCAAAACAGTGGTGGTGTTGGAAAGAACGGCTCGGCTGGGACAGCCAATACTGGGGGCGGCGGCGGCGGCGCTTATAGTGCCGGCAGCAGCCAAACTGGAGGCGCCGGCGGCTCCGGTGTCGTCATAGTCAAGTACATAACAGGATATAAAATCCTCAGCACAAGCGCGAGTGACGGCGGCACTGTCACACCCGCACCTCCGGGAGCCAGCTATAACGCTAGTACGGTAGTCAATATTATCGCTACTCCAGCCCAGTGTTATAACTTTGTTAACTGGACCGGCACAGGCGTGGATGCTGGCAAGGTAACTGATCCCAGCGACCCTACTACTACTATAACTATGAGCAGCGATTACGACGTCCGAGCCAATTTTGCCCCATCAACCGACACCTACAGCCTCTCGCCGCTGACCGCCAGCCCAGCCGAGGGCGGCTTGCCTGCCATCTATGGATCCAGCCCTTTCGCCTGCGGCTTTAACGTCTCTATCTCCGCTAATCCTGCGACAGGTTATAGTTTTACCGAGTGGACACCAACAGATGGGATTGCTGATCACCACGCAGCGGATACCACTGTGCAAATGACAACTGACCGTGACTTGACTGCCCATTATACCGCTCTTAACGCAACAACTCCTGCACCTACGCCGACAAACTATCTGACCACAATGTATTTGACATCGTACATTACAGCTAACAATTTCAGCCTGGCAATTTCTAGGAGCCAAAACCTCATAAATGCCAGTATGACGGCAGGTGTCAAGACCAGCATGGGCAAATATGTACAAAAGCAGTTGACGATATACATCACGCTACGGCCATCTTATTTGTTGCCGGTAGAGAACATCTGGGGAGACGACACCGTCAGCACACTAAGCGGTTTCCTCATTTCCGGCGAATACTCTACGATCAGCGGCAACGTCAAAGTAAATGGAACCGTCACAGTTGGTACCGGAGCCGGAACCGTAGGGAACGCGATTGACGGCATTTTGACATGCCCTACTATTGTTGGTGACAACCAAACCAAATTATCCTATACCTCACGTATAACACAGTCTCCGAAGAATACCATGCCGGACGCAGGGACGATGCAGAAATACTTCGGCACGAACCTGTCGCTGGGCGTACAGGTGTTGGACGATGTGATCCATGAGTATGTATTCACTGGGGATGTCAACCTCCACTCAGTGAACCAGGTTTGGCAAGGTAATAACCCGGAGACTAACCATACTCTGAAACCGGGAATGTATTACAGCCCCGGCACAATAACATTGGCGGATACTTATACCAAAGGATCTGTAACCTTCATCGCCAATAGAATTATCATCAACAACAATAATACTGGGGGCCTTATCACCCCGAAAATAACGCTCGGACCCTTCTACGAGGACCTGCTCTTCTGGGCAAACGGAAGCGTCGGCAGCCCAACGACAGCACTTGACGGCGCTATATTGATACAAGGGACTTCAACCCAGCATGCCTGCGTCTCTCTTGAAGGAGTGCTGTTTGCTCCCAACGGCGAGATAGAGCTGGCGGGCAGCGGAAGGGAAGGGTGGTTTGGGTTCGTTGATGCAGCCGAATTATACAGAGGCGCTCTGGTGGCAAAAAACCTCACCATATCAGGCTCTCACTGGAATTTCTATAGATGGTAAAAATATCAAAGGAAACACATGTGAAAGCTAAAAAGGGCCAGATATTAATACTTGTGCTTATTTTAATGGCAGTGGGGCTAATAGTTATATCACCGCTTCTTCACTATCTGAACAGCAGCTACAATCTATATCTCAACAAACTTAACGACACTATGGCCTACTACACCGCTGATGCTGTGATGGGAAAAATCTTCAGCGACATATATGCAGGAGAAGATATCTATATACTGAACAAAAGTGATAGCACGAGATATAACAATCAATCTGCCACCGGATGGCTCAACGGTTACAAAATCAGCACATCCGTCAATAATTCGATAGCAGAGCCACCGCCGCCGAGTGGAAGTGAATACGCAGACTGGATTTATATAGACCCCGGCTGTGCCCTCGGTCTCAATTCGCTGGCAAATGGTGCAACTCACACCTTTAAAGTGTATCTAACCGCGGAAACCACTGTAACGGCGCACTGGTACTTTAAAGATACAAAGGCTGGCAGCTGCAATTATTACTGTAAAGGCAGAATGTGGATTGCGTATGAAAATGAATCGAAAGTGCAATATGTCAATAGCTCGTATGTCGATACCGGGGAAAAAATGAACGGCGTCAGTACTGCATTTGACCAAACACTGAGCTGGATCGTCCCGCAGGGCGGGAGCGGCAACTACAAAATTGAATTCCAGAATCTAGCCGTGCGTGGATCAGGGACTGGTTGCCCCAACCAATCTCGCAGCATGAGCGTTATGACCGCAAAACCAACTTTCAGCGGCATCGGCGATCCTCTTTACACCTGGGTCAGGATGGGCAACTCTTCCGGAGGCCAGGTGTATCAATACCAGGATTACACCATTACAACTACGGCAAGGCTTGCCAGTACCAATACCAACATAGCGTCTGTCACTGCCTGTGTGCGCCAGACACCCGGCCCTTTAATTTGGTGGAAGCACCAGAGCCTGGCAGTAGTATCCTGGACGGTAACATATTATTAATAGTCCCCTAGGGGCGATTAATTAATCGCCCTGTATCACATATCTAGGGGCCAAAGGGGAATTCTAACAGGAGGATGGATGATTCCATAGCGTGTCATCCTGAGAGAGTCCCTCCCATCATTAGAAGGACGACCGAAGGATCTCGTCGAGATTCTTCATCATTCCAGAGGAGGATTCAGAATGACAGATGCCAATTAAGAGGTACAGGAGATATCTCTCCTGTCGGGGTTTTAGGGGTGTCCCCTATCTCCAATAAAAAGTCCCCCTTGATTGGGGGATAAAGGGGGTTGGATATCAAATTGACCCACTCCCTGGCAGAGCAGATACTTGACATTTATTTATTTTCATAGTACATTCCTTTAACGTAGTATTAAAAGAGGATTTTTTGTGACATTACAACAAACACATGAAAGACGCCCTAAAAAGATAGACCTCAATCTTCTCCCTGGTGAATTTCGTCCAGCAAAAAAATCAAAGCTAAGCTTAATATTGTACGTAACAATTATTGTACTTGTTTTTGCCATTGCCCCGCTCATTATTATGAAATCCGGCGTTGATAGTGATAATGACTCTCTTAAAGCAGAGCTACCCAGCCTTCAACAACAGCTAGCAACATTACAGGCAAATAAAAACGAGGCGGATGCAATAAAAATCCAGATTACCGCTGTGCAAGATCAATTGGCAACCACGAAAGCGGATGACCAGACTTTCCTCAACAATAACATATTATGGTCACAGGTAATAACTGAAATAGATGACCTCGTTCCAGGCGGTAAAATTACTTTATCAAGTATAGGCACTTCCAATGACGGGGTGTCACTTAACGGCGTCTCCACTAAGAAAATGTATGTTTATGATTTTGTGGTAGACCTTGAAGCAAGCGCCATTTTCACTAATGTTGACTTTAGCTTTGGTGATTGTCCAGACATAGCAGCCTGCAATTTTGTCATCACAGCTTCTGTAAATAATGTATCTCAAATGCAAGGCGGAGCTAATGAATAAACAACTCTCGCTTGGCAAGTTGTCCAAAGGGAACCTTTCATCAATGAAACTGCCGAAAGGCATTACTATCACACATGTCGTTCTAACTGTAGTTGCTATTATCCTTCTAGCATTGACAATTTATTTTGCAGTATCATACTTCGGTGCTGTAAGTAAAAGAACAGATTTAAACAGAGATATTCAATTGAAACACCAGCAAATAAATAATATCGGGGGGCTCCAGATTATTTCAGCCCTAGAGAGCCAGCTTGAGGAGGCTCAACAGGCTTTAATCGATCACTCTCCCTTTCCTCTTGAAGTAGATAATGTCGAAGTAGTGTATTTAATACTTCAAGCTGCAGCAGACGCGAATGTCACCTGCTTCCAATACGATCCATCAGGTAAAGGATCCTCTGATATTAATGGTCATACGTATATAGACAATAGATACGCGATATCATCCTCCGGCGTAGGCGGAGCGGGGGAAAAAATCACTAGAATTATTAAATTCCTTAATAGCATTGAGGAATTACCATACAATGCTGTAAGCATTATCGGACTCAGTTTATCAAGCGCATCAGATACGGGAACGTGGGTAGTCAGTTTTACGCTATCCATCTTATCCCAACAATAGAAGTGCCTCGATGTCTATTAAGGAGCGCTATTTATGAAACGCTTAAAGATACCTAGAATACCAACAAGGATACCTTTGCCTAATCTACCGAGCTTTCGCCGCTCTTCCCAAAAGGCAAAGGATAACTCTGATATTTCTGTTACCTTGCCTCCTGAAGCTGAGGAAAGCCCAGATGTAAAATCTGTGGACCAAACCAAAGAGGCTAATGAGGTTGAACATCGCAAAGTAAACGTCCCCAAGATCCCGCTGCCCAGTATATCTAAACCGAGTATGCCTAAGCTTCATGTACCCAAGATTCCTCTGCCGAGCATCTCTAAACCTGGTGTGCCCAAGCTCAGTGTTCCCAAGATTCCTCTGCCCAGCGTATCCATGCCCAAAACATCTAAAAAAATTGCTTCACATAAAGAAAATGGGGAACTAATAGCCGAGAAAAGCGACGCGTCAATGGCAACTTCGGAAAGCGATTCCAGCAAATCGGAACAGCCGGAAGCAAAGATGAGATCAAAGTTCAGCATGCCCAAAATGCCTTCCCTGCATAAGACAAAAGTTAAACCAATTACCCAGGAACCTGCAGTATCCCCGATGCCTGAGCATGAAATGGCTGCTGCTTCAACGCCAGCGCCCGTTCAAAAAGATCCGGAAAGCGATTCCAGCAAATCGGAACAGCCTGAAACAAAGATGAGATCAAAGTTCAGCATGCCCAAGATGCCTTCCCTGCATAAGACAAAGGTTAAACCAATTACCCAGGAACCCGTAGGAGAAAAAGGGGAACCAAAATCAGGCCTCCATAAAAATTTAAGCATGCCCAAGATGCCTTCCCTGCATAAGACAAAGGTTAAACCAATTACCCAGGAACCCGTAGGAGAAAAAGGGGAACCAAAATCAGGCCTCCATAAAAATTTAAGCATGCCCAAAATGCCTTCCCTGCATAAGACAAAAGTTAAACCAATTACCCAGGAACCTGTGGTATCCCCGATGCCTGAACATGAAATGGCTGCTGCTTCAACTCCGTCACCCGTTCAAAAAGAAATGCCAGCGGTATCTGCTGATGCTACACCTGCACCGCAGTTGGAAGAAACCAAAACCGCTCCCAAAACACCCGTAGTACAAGCAAAGGGTAAATCTAAAATGAACACGCCTCTCAAACTGCCAAAGTTTAGCATGCCCAGCTTATCGCTAGGTAAAGGCAGCGCCAAACCTACGGGCAAACATATTAAAGGCAGCACCAAGTCTACAGGCAAACGCGTTTTGGCTTTAACTCTTGAAGGCACTGATGTAAGGTTAGTGAGCTACCATAATAACGCTATAGAATCATGGAAAAGCGTGTCATTCGATGCCCGTCTCCTCAAAATGGGCCAGGTAGCTGATCCCGAAGGCCTTGGGGAAGTTATCAAGAATGCAATAA
>CAIYTC010000222.1 GCA_903929005.1 uncultured Dehalococcoidia bacterium
CTCTCATTACCGATCCTGCGCAGTGGGGATTATATAATATCAGTGCCTCTCAGGAGTACAGGGCAATTTACCCCTTCCAACAAAATGATTTGGACGAATTAGCCTATTGTTTCAACGCCGATTTTGACGGCAAGAAGAACATTGATAAGTATGCCCGTCCATTGATCAAAGCAACAGAGACCTGGGTAAAATGCTGGTCGGATAATGAGCCACCCTTGCTCGCTTTCGAGCGGCAGGCTGGTGGGAGGCTTACAATATTTGATACCAGACCGTGCCACATGAGCTCAATTGTGGAACTGGAAGGAGAGGAGGCCATTGCCTATATGGCTTGTGATGCTAAACGCCCATTCTCCTCTATTGTCCGCGAAGTCAGAAAGCAACGGGGCGACGAGTACAGTAGTGATACGGCTCTGCGTCAAATCCTGGACGACCTTGTTGAGCGTCGTCTCATGCTGCAGGAGCGCGATCAATATCTGAGCTTAGCCAACGATCTTGAGGTCATGGAAAAGAATGCTATCACGATCCTGCCCTTCTTACTGGCACATAAAGCTTGATTGCTATCACGGAGTTTGATTGGCAATATTCCACTATTTCAAGCACTTATGGATAATATATAAAAAATATACGGAGTAACAAGATGCTATGTTGGAACTGTAATGAACCGGCGTCAGGAGTATGTGCTTTCTGCGGGCGCGCGGTTTGCAAGAAGCACGCCGCAGAAATGCCGGCTATTGTGACCATCTATATTGGTGATAAGCAGGTGCCCAAGGCCATCGTTGTATCCGGCGCGCTTCACTGCGGCAATTGCCATCCCCAGTCACATCCAATCGAAATGCCGGAGATTTATTAACCTCTGGCTATTGCCAAATGATGGCTACGAACAGGTTCAACGGGCGCTGAACCGTGCTTTAAGCGATTATATGAGCCTCAGTTTCCCAGTTCGGCGATCGATACCAGCCGCCATTCTGTGCCGTGCAACCCGATGCTGGTCCAGTATATGGTTTTTTTCACCAGCTTTCCCGTTGCTTCGTCGGTATATATATAGCCGCCCGTGCCTGTCTTCTGTGCTGCGATTTTCTCACCCTGCGCGATCAGTTCGGGAAAATCCTTATAAGATGGATCGGTGAGCACGTTTTTACCGGTCTCGGTCCCCGTCGAGCAGTAAATGACCATACCGTTAAGCTGCATGACATTTACCTTCAATGCCACGACTTTGGCCTGAGGCGCAATGGTCTCATCCATAAGAGACTCCGGCTTGAACAGGGCGCTGACCACGCCCAGCAATTCACCTTTCTCCGTGACAACCGGCCGGACCAAAACTATTGCATCGGCACCCTCCACCGCCTTGAAAATATCGCTCAGCACCGGTTGTTTGTTTTCACTCAGCCCCGCCAGGAACTTTTTCGAGGCCTCGGTGGTGGCAGTGTCCGTACCTTCATAACGGCGGTATTCCACGGGGACCACGGTGATCATCTTTCCCTGAGGATCGGCTGTCGAACAGTCCAAGAGGTAGGGGTATTTCTTGCACAGCCCGTTCAATATTCCCCGCGTCTCTTCGCCCTGCAGTCCGCTTTTTGCGATTTTTCCAGCCGCATCAGATATTGCATTATCTAAGTTCGACAGTTTGTACTGGACGATACTCTGCAAGTTCTCCGTGGCTGATTGAAGTTGTTTTTCATTTTTCACCGGGCCGGCGCAGCCGGCCACCATGACAATTAATATAGCAGCAAATATGGCAGCAATCCATGGGGAGCATGTCTTTCTCATATCCGGCAACCTCCCTCCTTATAAATATCTCGAGCATACAGTCTTCCTGCCCCTATGTTATCTTAAACAAGCGCAACAGGGCAACGCCTGCTACACACAATAACGGGGTATGGTGGTCTTCGCTCTGATAGATTGCTTCGCCTTCGGCTCGCAATGACGAGTAAAAAAAGGCCGCGATGACGACGTACACGCCCGTTCGATTCACATTGCTCAAGTTAAAAAACGGGTGGTATAATGACACGGCTTTAAATGAAGGCATCAAAATTCACCTGGTATGAAAGCGGATAGTGACAGTATGAAAATAAAGAGCATCAGCGCACGCGAGATAATCGATTCCAGGGGCAACCCCACCATAGAGGTGGAGGTATTTCTCGGTAACGGGGCATGCGGCACAGCCGCGGTGCCTTCGGGCGCCAGCACAGGCAAATACGAAGCACTGGAGCTTCGCGACGGTGATAAGAAGAGATACGGCGGCCTGGGCGTTCTGAAAGCCGTGGACAACGTGGTGAAAATAATTCAACCCGCGATGACCGGTTTCGATGTGTCAAACCAGGAAAAGCTGGACACTAAATTGATCGAACTGGACGGCACGCCCGATAAATCACGCCTGGGCGCTAACGCCATACTGGGGGTTTCACTCGCTGCTGCACACGCCGCTGCTAACTCCGCACAAAAGCCCCTCTATAAATATATGGGAGGAGAGGCCGCCATCACCCTGCCGGTCCCTATGATGAATATCCTCAACGGCGGGAAGCATGCGGAGAACTCCACCGACCTGCAGGAATTTATGGTCATGCCGACAGGGGCCAAAAGCTTCAGCCAGGCTATGCAGATGGGCTGCGAGGTCTACCAGTCGCTGAAAAAGGTCATCAAACAGAAGAAGCTCAATACCAATGTCGGCGATGAAGGGGGGTTCGCCCCGTCGCTGCCATCCAATAAGGAAGCCGTTGAGCTGATACTGGCGGCCATCGAAATGGCCGGCTATAAGCCGGGTATCGACTGCCATATCGCCCTGGATCCGGCGGCCAGCAGCTTCTACAGGGACGGCAAGTACGTGCTGGAACGGGAGGGCAAAACCCTCAACGGGGCGGAAATGGTGGATTTCTACGCGGACTGGGTCTCAAAGTACCCCATCATCAGCATTGAAGACGGCCTCGACGAAGATGACTGGGATAGCTGGGCCTTGCTCACAAACAAGCTGGGCAAGAAGGTGCAACTGGTCGGCGACGACCTCTATGTTACCAACGTGAAGAGGCTTAATAAAGGCATTTCTTTAATAGCCTCCAACTCGATATTGATCAAGGTAAACCAGATCGGGACGCTGACCGAGACGCTGGCCGCTATCGAAATGGCGCGAAAAGCAGAATGGACGGCCGTAATCAGCCACAGGTCGGGTGAAACCGAGGATACCACCATCGCCGACCTTGCCGTAGCCTGGAACTCCGGGCAGATCAAGACCGGCGCACCCTGCCGCAGCGAACGGGTGGCTAAATATAACCGGCTGCTTGAAATCGAAAAGGAACTCGGCGCCGAAGCAAGGTACCCCGGCCGGCAGGCGCTTCGCATTTAGGAGGTTATCCGTACATGGAACTTTTCAAGGGTATTAACCAGATCAAGTTGCCTCTTCTCAAGGTCGGCCCGGAGAGCGTCAACGTATATATCATCGAAGGCAAGGACGGGAACCTGATGATCGATACCGGATGGAACACGCCCGAGGCCTTTAATACCCTGGCCCAGGAGATGAAGAACAGCGGCTTTGCCATGAAGGACATCACCAGCATCGTGATTACCCACCTCCACCCTGACCACATGGGCCTGGCCGGCAAGGTTGCCGAATTATCGGGCGCCAGCATAGCGGTCAGCGAAATTGAGAATAACCTGCTCGATTCCTATTACACGCATCCCGAATCCACGATAAGCCAGATGATACTTTTTTTTATGGCCAACGGCGTGCCGGAATGGGAATTGAAAATGCTCGCTGAAGCCTCTTTCAACGTGCGCAACTATGTTACCCCCTTTAAGGCTACTACACTCCTGAAGCCCGGCGACAGGGTCGACATGGAACCATTTGAGTTCCAGGTTATGGCTACGCCGGGACACTCGCCCGGCCATATCTGCCTCTACGAGACGAATAAAAAATACTTTTTCTCCGGGGATCATATCCTGGCAGAGATAGTGCCCAACGTAAGTTATCACCCGCTTTCGGGTGAAAATCCGCTTGGCGATTATGTCAACTCCCTGATCGGGCTGACCGGCCTGGAGGTGCGCTTTGTATTCCCCGGGCATAGCTCGGTCTTCAGCGGCCTGGCGCCCAAGATAGATGATATACAGCGCTTCCACCAGGATAGGATGTACAAAATCCAGCGCGCCATGGGTGTGGAGACAAAAAATGCCTATGATATAGCCAGGGCTATACCCTGGATTGTCAACGGCGATGAGACAGCCTATGATAAACTTGAACCGCTCGACCGGCGGCTGGCCGTGCTGGAAACCCTGGCGCACCTGCAATACTTGGTCGCGGAGAACAAAGGCAAGAAGATCACCGAAGGGGAGAAAACGCTATACTGGTCAGGAGAATAACCCGTGTATAGGCTGCTTAAAAAAATTCAATCGCTGAAGCTGGAATATCAGGACCGCCCTCAGCCTGAACTGCTGGTAGTGATGCCGAACCCGTATCCCGGCCAGGAATACGAGGTGCAGGTAACCTCGCCGGAGTTTACCGCCCTTTGCCCGGTCAACCCGGGACAGCCTGATTTTGCCACGGTAACTCTTAAATATGTGCCGCATAAATCGATTATCGAGTTCAAATCCTTGAAATTATACTTAACCAGCTTCAGGACGGTCTCGATATTTTACGAGGAGTCCACCAACCGTATACTCGAGGACCTGGTCAAGGTTGTGAAGCCAAGGACGATGGAGATCATATCTGAGTGGAATATCCGCGGCGGCATCTCAACCAAAATCACCTGTGTCTACCATAAAATAAAACGTACAAGAGGGGGTTGAACTATGTCTTACAAGATCGGTATCAACGGATTCGGACGCATCGGCCGGCTCGTCTTCCGGGCTATTAACCAGCACTACGGCGATAAGCTGGAAATCGCCGCCATCAACGACCTGACTGACGCCAAGACCAATGCCCACCTGCTTAAATACGACAGCACCTACGGCATCTACCCGGGTAAGGTGGAGGCGGCCGCCGACGCCATAATTGTGGACGGCGAGAAGACTAAGGTCATCGCGGAACGCGACCCCTCCAAAATACCCTGGAAGGACCTGGGCATAGAGATCGTGCTGGAGTCAACGGGCCTGTTTACGGACGCCACCAAAGCCGCCGCGCACCTCCAGGGCGGCGCCAAAAAGGTGATCATCTCAGCCCCCGCCAGCAACGAGGATATAACCATTGTCCTGGGCGTCAATGAAGATAAGTACGACGCTAAAAAGCACAACATCATCTCCAACGCATCCTGCACCACGAACTGCATAGCCCCGGTAGTTAAAGTCCTCAATGATAACTTCGGCATTGCCAAAGGCTTATTGACCACCGTGCACGCATATACTAATGACCAGCGACTGCTTGACATGTATCACAAGGATTTGCGCAGGGCCAGGTCGGCCGCTATGAATATAGTCCCGACCACAACCGGCGCCGCCAAGGCGGTGGCATTGGTAATACCCGAGATCAAAGGCAAGCTGCATGGCATAGCGCTGAGGGTGCCGGTGCCCACCGTATCGCTCTGCGACCTGGTATGTAACCTGGATAAGGAAGCTACGGTTGAGCTGATAAACAGCGCCTTCAAAGAGGCCGCCGCGGGCAGGCTGAAGGGTATACTCGAATACTGCGAGGAACCCCTGGTGAGCAGCGATTTCAAGGGCAACCAGCATAGCTCGATCTTCGATTCCCTGCAGACGATGGTGCTGGGCGGAAATATGACCAAGATAATTGCCTGGTACGATAATGAATGGGGCTACAGTTGCCGCATGGCTGACCTCGCTTTGTTGCTGTTTAATAAAGGACTGTAATTCATCCCTGATATTTTGGATATTTCCATGGAAAAGGCAGCCTTCGACGGTAATGACACCTGCGCAGGACCGGCGGGCAATGCTGATCAAGGCTTCGAAAATCACTGGTTTTGTGTGGCCTTGTGCAAAGACGGTAAGGTGGTCATGCAGGATTCAGATATACCTGCAAGCTTCCTGGGCATGCTGGAAAATTCTTTATTGGCCTGGATCGATTACCGCACCGCAAACTTTGAAACTGATGTCCGCGGAGGCGCCGCCCAACTGGGGTTCAGCGGACAATTGGTTACTGCTCTCGCCGACGACCCAAGGCTGTTGTACGAAGACTATGATACCGAGATGGGTATCAAGTTACCCTCAATTCAGATCCGTATTAATGATCATATCGATGTGCAGTCATATACCACCGTCCTGTTATTACGCAGAAACTTCATTTTGACCGTTCATCCGATCCTGGTTGACCGCCGCTTTACCCGGCTGCGGCGCTATTCAAGTACCATCCTTGCAAAGATCCCCCTGGATGCGTCAGGTGAGGACAAGCTGACCATGCTCCTCATGCGCATCATTGATCAGAATAACGACCGCAATTTTGAGCACCTGCGGCAAATAGAGGAACGCGGCGATGATTTAAATAAAAGCTTAATGGATCCTAATACGCCGCGCGCAGAGCTGGGCCCCCAGATATACAACATAAAACACGCTTTGATCAAATACCTGAATGCCCTGTGGGAAACCGTCGATGTGTTACATGACCTCCGCTATGGAGACGCCAATTTGCTGACCAACGAACCCAAACTGCTGGACCGGATGGGTTTCTTAGCCGAGGATGTCAGCCGGCAGATCGGTTTAGCCGAGCATATGTCGGACGTCCTGGCCTCAGGACTGGAAGTCTTACAAACGATTTATAACAACCAGCTCCAGGCCACGAATAACAGGATGGCTTTATTGATGACTTACCTGACCGTACTCGGCACCGCTGTGCTTGTCCCCAATACGCTGGCAACCATCTTCGGCAATTCAGCCTTCGCCATGGGACCTCAGGATATCGGGTGGTACGTTACAATGCTGGTGGCCTCTACTTTGATCGCAACACTGCTGGCATTTTGGTGGGTTAAGAAATCGGGCTTCATACCCAAGAAAATGGACTGAAGCCGTTGCTGCTAAATTGAGCAGGCTATTCCCGTCAGCGACTCGCTTACCTGCCACAGTTTTTTAGCTGTTTCTATGTCACAAGCTTGAGCGGAGGGTTTGCAGATAGAGCCACCTGTCTTTACCTTAGCCCATTTTAAGTGCTGCCCTGTCTGAAAATACTGTCCTGTAGCACCTGCTGTATCCCCGGATGCAGCAACGTATAACGGCAGCACCGCACCCTGCGCCGGGCCCTTCATAAGAAGCCTGAAAAAGGTAGCGATGGCTTTACTGGAAGTCGTCCAAAGATTTGATGATACCGCACCCGGGCATACGCTGTTGGCCGTGACCCCTGTCCCCTCCAACCTTCGTGCCAATTCATTGGTAAATATTATGTCAGCTAACTTGCTTTGAGCGTAGACGCGGTCTCTATTGAATTTTTTCTCACCCTGCAGATTATCAAAATCCAGGCGCACGGTCCTGTGTATCGCCGAGGTAAGGTTGACTACCCTGGCAGGCGCGCTGTGTTTAAGCAGGTCCAGCAATAAGTTGGTAAGCATGAAATAGGCTATGTAGTTGACGGCGAAAGTCATTTCAATACCATCCACTGACAATTGGCGCTTATCTATGATTATCCCCGCGTTATTTACCAATAAATGCAGTCCGCCGTTGGTTAACTTGAAGGTGTTCACTAAGGCCTTAATCTGGCCCTGCGAAGACAGGTCAGCCAGCATCAGTTCAACTGAACGGTTACCGCTGCCCTTGCATACATACTCGAGCGCTGCCCTGCCCCGCAGCGGGTCCCGGCCAACCATGCTTACCCGGGCGCCCAATTTCGCCAATCCAAGTGCAATCTCACGCCCTATGCCTGAGCTGGCGCCGGTAACCAGACAATATTTTCCTGTAAGGTCCGAATACATTAGATTCCTTGAAATATCAATCGTATATATTAGCCCTACGTAAATTTATAACATAAAAATAGTATCACATAAACTTTTTATAACGTTATACGTTTATATATAATAGACACCAGGTAAACGGGAGTAACCTGGTGTTAATTGAAGAACAAGTAGTACAGAGGGCCGTAAATGGAGATCGAGAAGCATTTACGTATATTTATGACCTGCACTTCAATAAGATATACAGGTACATTTATGTCAAGGTGCACAGCCAGGCGGAAGCCGAGGATTTAACGCAGGACGTGTTTATTAAAGCATACGAGGCTATCAAATCTTATAAGTGGCGGGACCTCCCGTTCACGGCCTGGCTGTTTAAAATCGCCCATAACAGGGTCATCGACCATATCAGGAAAGCTTCTAAGGAAAAAAGAGCCAGCCTTGAAGAAGCTGACGCGATCAGTTCCGGTGACCCCGTATACATGACGGAACAGAATATGGAGATTTATCAACTTAAAGGCGCACTGGAAAAGCTGCCGGACGCGCAGCGCGAAGTTGCCACCATGCGTTTTATTTCAGAATTGTCGATATCTGAAGTCGCCCTGGCGCTGGGCAAAAGCGAGGGCACTATAAAAGCCCTGCAATTCAATGCGGTGGCCTCGCTCAGAAAATTGCTCTACGGTAAATTCGATGTCGTATAAAATCGAAGAAGCTTTCAACGATTGTTTTGAGCGGTTATCCGGTGGCGAAAGCCTGGATAGCTGTTTAAACAGTTATCCGCAATATGCTGCGGAATTAGACTTGATGCTCAGGACTACCTTTGATATCAAGCGCAGGGCCTACCCTGTACAACCAAGGCCGGAATTTAAATACTGGGCAAGGGTCCGCTTGCAGGGCGTCCAGGACTATGTCAGCCGGCAACCGGTCCAGGACAAACCCGTAGCTTTTAACCTGCGCCGTAACCTGGCCATATCCATGGCTGCCCTGCTGGTCTTTGTCATAGCGTCCAGCGGAACAGTAGCAGCCTCTTCGGAATCTTTGCCGGATGAACCACTATATGGTGTCAAATTAGCCGTGGAACAGGCGCAGGTAACCCTTACGTTTTCAGATGTAGACAAGGCCGAGGTTTATGCTCGCCTGGCGGAGAAAAGAGCCGGAGAAATCGTTGCCATGGCGCGCCAGGGTAAAACTGATAAGATGGTGACAACTACAGCCAAGATGGATTATCAACTCGGGCAAGCCGAGCATTTCATAAGCAAATATGAGGAGGCCAATGCCGATACAACGGGAGGAGAAGCATCGGTGGCTTCGACTGCTCCATCAACAACCTCTACTGCCCCCTCGCAAACAGTCACTATTCCCGCTGACAAGAGCACATTCACTACTGTTGTTCCGGGTGGTCAGCAGGACAATCTCACGCTTCCCGCAAAACCACTCCCGCCGGCAACCAGGGCAGCAACCAACATTAACAGGGCGAAAAACACTATGAATGCCAGCACCGCCAAAAGCCTTGCCCTATTGCAGAACGCGCTTGAGAAAGCACCTGATTCCGCCAAACCGGCTTTACTGGAAGTAATACAACGCACCAAGAACGCTAACGAACGTGCGCAACGGCAGCTTAATCTCAATAACAACCAGCAGATATTACCACCCGGCCTTAAACCCAATATAATACCTCCGGTGCCTGCTGATAAACCGAAATACATGCCTCCCCGCAATAATAGCCTCAATCCCTCTGAACCGCGCCCCTTTTATAAACAGAATCTTCAAAACGTGCTCCCGCAAAGCGGTGTGAACAACCAGAAAAGTAATATCGATGACTAAGAGTGTACAAACTCCCGCTGCATCTAATAGGCGATCCAGGTCTTCGGCAGGTCGTCACGTTAAATAAACAATCAAATGATTCTATGTGGAGGTAAAATGAAACATCTAATAAAACCCGCGGGTATTCTTATCCTGGTTAGCGCGCTGCTGCTATCTGTAGCCTGTGCCAGTGAATCCAGCCCTGCAGCCCCACCTGCTCCGTACCTTTCCAAGACGGGTGCAGCAGGTAGGGCGTATGCCCCTGAATCCAATGATTCTTCCGGCTCAGGTGAAGCGGCTACTACTGATCGCAAAATTGTCAGGACAGGATCAATCAGCATGGAAGTAAGTGATCTCAGTAAGTCACAGGCAGAGATCACTGATATTGCCAACCTGTATAAGGGATATGTAGTTTCATCAAGCCAGAATGCGGATAAAGAGTACCCCAGCGGATTCATCTCCATCAGGGTTCCTGCGGATAAATTCAATGACGCTTTACTGAAGACAAAAGCCCTGGCAGTTAAGGTAACCACACAGAATACCAACAGCGAGGATGTTACCGAGCAATATACAGACCTTCAAGCACAACTACATAACTACGAAGCTACCGAAGCACAATACCTCGAACTGCTCAAGAAAGCAGACAATGTCAAAGATATACTTGAAGTGCAGCGGGAGTTGTCAAACGTCAGGGGCAATATCGAAAGGGTAAAAGGCCGGATCCAGTACTTGGACCGGACTTCCGATATGTCGTTAATCGAAATTACACTGAAGAAATCCAGGCCTATCGGGGAAAGCACCTGGGATATATCAGGGATATTTAAATCGGCTGTCGATGGATTGATAGTTTTCGGCCAACTGCTCGCCGGCTTGCTTATCTGGCTGCTTGTATTCTCCCCCGTCTGGGTAACTGTAGTCGTGATAATCATGGTTATCCGGCACAGGAAAAAATCGAAAGATAAACTACCGGCTCAAAAGTAATCTTTAAACAGGATACGTTATAATAAAGGGCAGCCATACAACGGTTGCCCTTTATTTATTCACATGGATTATGTAGTTTACGAAGATACCCCCCGTGCGGACATATGGATCAAATTAATCATAATACTGCCTTCGGCATTGTTATTAATTACGTCAATTATCCTGCTGCCTGTCGATTTATCGGCTACTTTATATTTTATCCTGATGGCATTACTACTGGGCATTATTTTCCTTTTCGTAATACCCGTAAAATACTCCATATTAAACAGTAGTATCAGGATTCAATTCAGAGGTCCCTTAGCGTTCGCTATCCCTTTTGAAACGATTGTGACCGTGAGGCAGGCACGCTGGTCAACAGTCGGCATAAACCTGCCTGCCAACATGTCTCAATCCAACGCTGTCGAAATAGTCCGCCACAGGCGGATGTCCGTTACTATTACCCCTGCTGATAAACAGGCGTTTATCCATAGTTTTGAAAAGGCTATTAAGGATTGGCAGCAGCAACAGTGACTAAGATTATCAAACCCATCGAATGGCTGGGGGACCGGTTGAAGATACTTGACCAGACCGAATTACCGTTGCACGAAATATATCTGGAGCTGACCGGTTACACAGAGATCGTATCTGCTATAAAGGAGCTCAAAGTCCGGGGCGCGCCTCTAATCGGTGTCGCTGCCGCCTATGGTATTGCTTTGGGAGCACATTGCATCAAAGCAAATGACAGGGATACATTTCTTAAGCAGCTTGCGGTTATATGCGGGGCTTTCGCTTGCTCAAGGCCTACCGCGGTTAATCTGTTTTACGCTATAAACATAATGAAGCAGGCCATACCAGGTAACGCTGCAGTGAGTGAAATAAAAACCGCCTTAGTAAATACGGCTGTATTGATACACCGTCAAGAAGAACAGGCTATGTCCAGGCTGAGCAAGATTGGCGCCCAATTAATTGTAGACGGGAGCACCGTGCTTACTCACTGTAATACAGGTCAGCTTGCCACAGGAGTAGCCTACGGTACGGCACTGGGGGTCATCAAGGCAGCAGCCGAGCAGGGCAAAAAGATCCACGTATATGTTGATGAAACCCGCCCCTTGCTACAGGGCGCCCGGCTAACCGCCTGGGAACTTAGCAGGTTAAATATTCCCGCCACCCTGATCACCGATAATATGGCAGGTTACTATATGCACCAGCATGAAATTGACTGCGTTATCGTCGGTGCAGACCGGATCGCGGCTAACGGTGATACGGCAAATAAAATCGGCACCTATTCACTGGCTGTATTATCCCGGGAAAACCATATCCCATTTTATGTCGCGGCCCCGCTGAGCAGCATCGACTTATCCATTAAGTCGGGGGCAGCTATACCTATTGAAGAGCGAAACCAGGATGAAGTGTTGCGGATCAAGGGCATGCGGCTGGCGCCTCCCAACATGCCGGCAGCCAACCCGGCTTTCGATGTTACACCAAATAAATATATACAGGCCATTATTACTGAAAAAGGTATAATAAGGACGCCCTTTAAAGGTAACTTCATTACTATTTTACAGGAGGGTCACTAATGCAGGAAGCAAGGGTTAGCATCATCGGCGGCAGCGGTCTCTACCAATTGGACGGCCTGACCAAAGTCAGGGAAGCCCGGATTAAAACCCCGTTCGGAGATACCAGCGACGCTATTATACTGGGGCAAATAGAGGGCGTAAACGTTGCATTTCTGCCCCGCCACGGTATTGGCCACAGGATTAGCCCCTCCGAATTGCCTTCCAAGGCCAACATCTATGCACTCAAGTCGCTGGGAGTGGAATATATCATCGCCATCTCAACAGTCGGCAGCCTCAAGGAAAAAATCAAGCCTATGGATATTGTCATACCCGACCAGATTATTGACCGGACTTTCCTCAGGCCCGACACCTTTTTCGGCAACGGTATCGTCGGGCATGTGGCATTTGCAGATCCATATTGCCCGGCATTGAGCGATGTTTTGTACGACTCTGCCCGCAAGATAGGTATCCGTGTGCATGATGGCGGAATTTGCATGGTTATGGAAGGCCCGCAGTTTTCCACAAGGGCGGAATCGGAGCTATACAGGTCGTGGGGCGCCGATGTTATATTGATGACGGCCCTTCCCGAAGCCAAGTTAGCCAGGGAGGCGGAAATATGTTACGGCATGATGGCCATCGTCACTGACTATGATTGCTGGAACGAAGTGAGCGAGACGGTAACGGTCGAAATGGTGGTAAACAATTTAAAGAAGAGCCTGGTAACTGCGAAAAAAGTGTTGCGTCACGCTATTGCCAATCTGCCTGAAAAAAGGGCATGCGTTTGTGGCCACGCACTGGAAAATGCCATCATAACCACCCACGAGTTGATCCCGGATAAGGTTAAGCAGGACCTTAATATTATCATCGGGAAATACATTAAATAATTTGTGATGCAGTCACCACTTAATTTCAATTGCGCAGCTACGATCATAGCCAGCCTACCCGATATAGAGCCGGCTGCCGCGTGCGAAAAAATAAGCAGATTCCTGGTTGATTTACCGGCCTGGCCTCAACTTCCCAGGAGATCTTACCTTGAAAACATGTATGCACAATACAGCGAAGGCTTCCCGGGCGTAATAATTGCAGACCAGAAGATATCCGTTGAGCGAAAACCCGATTTCGATCATCTGCTGGAACAGCTTTATTCTGATTCTGCTGAAAACAGGTCCGCTAATTACGCAATCGATAAGAAGTATGCTGCTGGATTACACTATTTTGCTTCCATGGTCAAAACGACCCTGCCCCTGGTTAAAGGGCAAATTACAGGGCCGATTAGCTGGGGCTTATGTGTAACGGATAGCTCAGGGAGAGGGATTGTCTACGATGAAACGCTGGCGGAAGCCGTTAGCAAATTCCTTAAGCTCAAGGCAGCCTGGCAGGAGGCTTTATTAAGTACTATTGCCAGGCAGACCGTTATTTTCATTGATGAACCTTATCTCTCATCCCTTGGCTCGGCGTTTGTCTCTTTATCCAATGAGCAAATATCTTCATCGATCAGCGAGGTATTAAGCGGTATTAAGGGGCTTAAAGGGATCCACTGTTGCGGCGGCACAGATTGGTCATTACTCTTGAATTTACCTATAGATATTATTAGCTTCGATGCATATAGCTATCTTGATTCAATCCTGTGTTACCAGGCCGAGTTATCCTCGTTTATAAAAAAGGGTAAGGCCATCGCCTGGGGAATTGTACCCAACGATGAGGATATATTAAGCAAGGAATCTGTTTCCAGTCTTTTTGACAGGTTTGGTGAAGCGCTGGCGCCTTTAACCCGGGATGGAATCTCCATACGGGAACTGGTCAGGCAAAGCATATTAACTCCCACTTGTGGCCTGGTATCCTTATCCCCTGATGCAGTTGAATTCGCATTCAATATGCTCAGCGAACTTACCGCCCGAATTCGTTTGAAATATAGTTCTTAAAAGAGTGCCGGGTTGAAATATTAAGTCACTTTAGCGATAATACAGAGCACGTTTTTATAAGGAATCAATATTTAGGTGATATGAAATGAATAAACGAAGAAAGGTAGCCATAATCAAGCATCGCCACAAAAAGAAAAGGGCAGAGGAACGCAGGAAAGCGTTGCTGGTAGCTTCCGGTGGAACAGCCCGGCCGGTGGTTAAGATAGCTCTTAAGAAAGAGAAGGAACTACCAAAACCCGTCAAAGCCATCGTCGACATGTTAAAACCTAAGAAAGCAACACCCGCTAAGAAAGCAGCCCCCAAGAAAGCAGCTTTAGTACCCAAGAAAAAGGTCGACGTAGTAGAACAGGCGGAAAAACCCAAGAAAGCTCCGGTTAAAAAGAAAACAACTGCTTCAGCAACTGAGCCCAAGGCTGCCGGGAAAACAGCCGCAGCTAAAAAGACCGTGAGCAAGAAAAAGAAACCGGAAGCCGCCGAAGGTAGTTAATGGGGCAAGCTTATCTGCTTACAGGTATGCCCGGTACAGGTAAAACCACGGTTATCCGGCAGGCGTTAACGCAGTCAAAATGCAACGCCGGCGGGTTTTACACGCAAGAAATTAGAAGCGTGGGCATCAGGGAAGGCTTCCGCATCGTCACCCTGGAGGGCAAAGAGGCCGTCCTTGCCCATATCTCAATTGATAGCCCATTTCGGGTTGGCAAATACGGCGTAGATATCAGCGCACTTGATACCACCGGCATAGAGGCTATCCGTGGCGCCATAGCGCACAGCGATATTATTGTAATCGATGAAATAGGCAAAATGGAGCTTTTTTCGCCGCGATTTGTCACTGCGGTTCGGGATGCACTGAGCAGTCCCAAGAAAGTTCTGGGCAGTATCACTTTAAAACCGCATCCTATGGCCGATACTATCAGGCAGTCAAGGAACATCAGGGTCACCGAACTCACCCGGAATAACCAGAGCTATATTCTGGCCGAGATAATAGCCTGGCTCTCTTAGCTTGGTGATGGAAATCGATCTCCGGCCAATTGGTGAAATAGATTGCGACTTACTGAACGGCTTAAAAACCGGCCTTAATAGTACTTTTGGGTGCCCTGTAAATATAAAAGATAGCCTTCCTGTAGCGGGAGAATCGTTTGTTCCCGAAAGGAATCAGTACCTATCAGACACTCTTATTGCGGCGCTGTGCCTTTCTCAACGTGCCCATAGACACATCCTGGGCATAACCGACGTCAATATTTTTACACCGGGACTCAACTTCGTTTTTGGCCAGGCCGATCCTGATAGCAGGGTGGCTATTATTTCGTTGAACCTGCTCAGGCAAGAGAACTATGGACTCCCGGCAGATAGGGAACTGCTGAAGGAAAGAGCATTAAAGGAGGCTATCCATGAACTTGGCCATACCTTTGGCCTTGGCCACTGCCCCGACGGTAACTGCGTAATGCATTTTTCCAATAGCCTCATCGATACGGATATTAAGAAACCTTACTATTGCTACCGCTGCCAGCCCAAATTAATCCTGTGATGCTTGCCGGTTCTGTTAAAATCTAACCGGTCACCGGTCTGGTGATGTTTATGCCTATTTTTAGGGAGGATACATTGAAAAAACTGGATGATTACAGCGGCGAATTTAACCCGCACTTAAAAACAAGCGACTTTTCTTACGAGGCCTTAGAAAAACTGATAAAAACGTATGCCCAGCTTTATAAAGCGCTTGACGGTTTTTGGTATCTCACGGCCATGGATAGATCAGGCAATGATGAGGCCTTAACCTGTGATATCCTGGTTTGGGAAAAATTATGCCGCTACGAGATGGAAAAGATCACCAAAAACTTCAACATCCAGGGAAAGGATGTGAAATCCCTGATGAAAGCGTTTCAACTTAGTCCCTGGGCATGGAACCTTAAATGGGATTTTGAAGTGCTGGGTGATAATCACATCCTATGGAAGGTCACACATTGCCCGACTGTTAAAGCACTGGAACGCGAAGGACGCGGCAGGGAAAATGATATCTGCAATAATGTCGAGGTCAGGCTAAACCGGCTTTACGCGTCATTTTTTAATCCAGACATACAGGTAAACTGCCTTAAATCCCCTCCACGCGATAATGATGACGATTACTATTGCCGCTGGGAATTTAAATTATAAGTATTTTAATTCCTTGCCAATTCTTATTGACAAATCAATAAATTACTCATATTATAATAATGTCCATCGACCTCTAAGGCGGTGAGACAAAGATCCTATAACTGAATACAAAGTCCGCTTGGATCAGCGATGACCGAGACGGTATATACAGGATACCTGATATTGACCTTCTCGGTTGTTGCTGAGAAGGTTTTTTTATTGTCTGTGAGGCCAATATGGGACACATTAAGACGACAATAGGATTTATAGGCGCCGGGGTAACCGGCACGGCTCTTGCCTGCCAGCTATGGCGGCAAGGTTATAAAGTTGTTGCCGCGAGTAGCCGCAGCATCACTTCGGCACAAAGGCTGGCTGCTAAAATTGAGGACTGCGTGGCCTGCTTTTCGCCTCAGCAAGTGGCCGACCTCGCCGATGTGGTCTTTATTACCACACCCGACGATGTTATCGCTGATATAGCTGCTAACCTGAAATGGCGCCCCGAACAAACTGTGATTCACTGCAGCGGGGTACATTCTACCGATATACTTGAACCAGCCCAAAAATACGGCGCCCACGTCTGCTGCCTGCATCCCCTGCAGACATTTGCCGGCATCGAAGAGGCCATTAACAGTATTCCTGGCTCTACTTTTGCCCTTGAAGGCGACGAGTTTGGCCTTTCTCTGGCCAGTGATATGGCAACAGCCATGCAGGGTAATATCATCATGCTCAAAGCAGGCGACAAGGTAATCTATCACGCGGCAGCAGTTACACTCTCCAATTACCTGGTTACCCTGATGAAAACATCCGCCGATCTCTGGCAGTCTTTTGGCATCCCCCAGGAAGAGGCTATTAAAGCATTGCTCCCTTTGCTGAAAGGAACCGTCAATAATATCGAACGGCTGGGCATACCCGGCTGCCTGACAGGCCCGATTGCCAGGGGCGATGTTGAAACCATACGCAAGCATGTTGCCGCACTTGAGAAGGACCACCCTGAAGCCGTCGACACTTACCGCCTGATGGGGCTTAAGACGCTCAGTATTGCACTGGCCAGGGGACATCTCAGCCTTGAAACAGCCGGGGAGATACGCGACCTTTTAGAAGGACGCGGGCAACGGCTATCTTCCTATTACGATGACTTATATCAAGAACTCGGCATTGATTTTGAATCCAGGTATCCATCAGCATCCGCTGATAAATTGCTATAGCAACATATATTCTATTGCTGCAAGGAGTTAAGAAGTATGTCAACCAGAACCATGCTGAAAAGTAAAATACACAGGGCCAGGGTAACTGATTGTAATATCGATTACGAGGGCAGCGTCAGCATAGACAGCGACCTTTTGAAAGCGGCGGACATCCTTCCCTACGAACGGGTTGAGATTTTAAACGTTCATAACGGCGCCAGGTTCAGCACATATGCCATCGAAGGTAATGCGGGATCGGGAGACATATGTTTAAATGGGGCCGCAGCAAGATTGGCTAACAGGGATGACCTGGTAATTATTCTTACCTATCATGAAGTTAACAGTGATGAAGCTGCGCATGTGAAGCCCAGGATGGTATACGTCGATTCGCATAACCGTATCAAACCGGCCAAGAACGCCGATGCCTGGATGGACGATCTGGTAGCTACAAAATAGCGGCAGGCCTGTTTTCATGCGCTTTACCATCCAAAAAATCCAGGATATGAAGCGGGCGGGTGATAAGATCACCATGCTCACGGCTTACGATTATTCCACGGCCAGGATTGTCGACGAGGCCGGCGTACCGCTTATACTGGTGGGGGACACGCTGGGGATGGTGATGTTGGGTTATGAGACAACTGTCCCTGTGACCATGGAGGAGATGCTTCACCATGCCAAAGCCGTAGTACGCGGTACCAGCCAATCGTTGATTATCGGCGATATGCCATTCATGACCTACCAGGTTACTGCAACAGACGCCATGCGCAATGCCGCCAGGTTTATGCAGGAAGCCGGCTGCCAGGCTGTCAAGCTTGAAGGCGGGGTAGTGGTGGCCGATACGGTAAAGCGCATCGTGGACTGTGGTATCCCTGTCATGGGACATATCGGGTTGACCCCGCAGTCCGTTCATCAACTGAGCGGGCACCGTGTGCAGGGCAAAACACCGGATTCAGCCCGGCTCTTAATTAATGATGCTCTTGCGCTCGAACAGGCCGGCGCGTTTGCAGTAGTGCTCGAACTTGTCCCCACGCCCCTGGCCAGGATAATCACCGCCAGGTTAAAGATACCCACCATCGGTATCGGCGCAGGACCTTACTGCGATGGCCAGGTACAGGTAATACACGATATGCTGGGACTCTTTACTGACTTCGTACCCAGGCACGCCAAACAGTATGCAAAATTAGCTGACGTCATTAAATCTGCCGTCGGCAACTACATCAGTGAAACGAAATCCGGTGTTTTCCCGGCTTCCGAACACAGCTCTACTATGGACGAGGACCTGCTGAACGGCCTCTGAGAACAGCTTAATGCAGATTGCCCGGTCCATTGCCGAAATGAAAGCCCTGCGCAGTAAATGCGCCGAACCGGTAGGTTTCGTGCCTACCATGGGATCTCTGCACGAAGGGCACCTCGAACTGGTACGGATAGCCGTGCGGGATAACCCGGTCGCGGTAGTGAGTATATTTGTCAACCCGACCCAGTTTGCCCCTGACGAGGATTATAAAGCCTACCCGCGTGACCTTGACCGTGACCTTGCAATGCTGGACCAGGTAAAAACCGGCATCGTCTTTATACCGGACAGCCAGGATATGTACGCTGATGGATATAATACGTGGGTAGATGTAAACGGGATAACCGGCAAACTGGAAGGCAAAGCACGGCCCACGCATTTCCGCGGGGTGACCACCGTCTGCAACAAGCTGTTCAATATCGTACAGCCCCACCAAGCCTACTTCGGCCAGAAAGATGCCCAGCAGGCCATCGTCATTCAGAAAATGGCCGCCGACCTGAATATGAACCTCGAAGTGGTTGTTTGTCCCACCATACGTGAGAAAGATGGACTGGCCATGAGCAGCCGCAATACTTACCTGACCGGGAGCGAACGTATTGCCGCGCCCGTCCTCTACAGGTCGCTCTGCCTGGCCAGTGACATGTTCTCCAACGGGGAGCGTGACGCCGGGGTTATCAGGAAAGCCATGATCGACCTTATCTCGCAAGAAGCGGCGGCCAAAATAGATTATGTCAGCGTCGCCGATTTGCAGACGCTTAGCGAGGTAGACAAGATCGAGGGCAATGCTTTGGCATCCCTGGCAGTCAGGCTGGGGAAACCCCGGCTGATCGACAATATCATACTGGGGTAACGTTTCATTTCAGATCAAGGGTAGGGGCGGGTTTTTAAACCCGCCCGAGAAAGCGGGCGCACCTGAAAGTACGCCCCTACAAATGCTTATTCCCTGATAAATATGAGCAGCCCTATCACGGCCAGCACAGCCAGCGCGGCGCCGAAGTAAAAGGGGGCGGCGGGGCTTACAGACTGCCACAGCCACCCGGCTATCAGGCTGGCCGGCAGCAGGGTTACGCCCACCACCCCATGATACATACCGAAAGCTGTTCCGCGTTTATCTTCCGGCACCAGGTCGCATACCAGTGCCCTGGCCACACCCTCCGCCAACCCGTAGTAGAGGCCGTAAAGCCCCCACAGCAGCCAGACCATCCAGGCCTGGTCCAAAACGGCAAACCCCAGGTAAACCAGTGCATAGACACTCCAGCCCAGCAAAATAACCTTGCGCCGGCCGGCCTTATCGGACAGGATACCGGCAGGGACAGAGAAAAGGGCGTAAACCGCGTTGAACAATACCAGCATCAGGATTATGTAAAATACATTGTTGCCAAGGTTTTGCGCCCGCAGTATAAGGAAGGCATCACTTGAATTACCCAGTGTGAAAAGAAAAACGATGACGAGGAATATTTTGAATTTATTGCTCAAAGCAGACCGGGTTGCGGCCAGCGGTGTGTTTTCACCTGCTTTACCTGAAGGGGCAACCTGGCAGGCCTGTTGCCTGGGCGGCTCCTTGATAAACACAAAAAAGAACAGCGCCATAAAGGCCGGGATGATCCCCAGGATAATCAGCCAGCGGTAGGTATCGATCTGCAGGTTTACCACTTCCCGCTGCAGCAGGAAAACCACCGCTGCCGCTGCTACCAGGCCAAGAGCTGCCCCGGAAGTATCCATGGCCCGGTGAAAACCATAAGCCTTGCCACGGTCACCTTCACTGCTGGAATCAGCCACCAGGGCATCACGCGGGGCTGTGCGTATCCCTTTGCCAAACCTGTCGGCAAAGCGGATGCCCATTATCGGCCCCCATGTATTTGCGATCAGCATAAGCGGTTTCACCAGTGTTGAAAGCGCATAACCGATAAATGATAGCCCTTTTCTATTGCCTAATTTGTCGCTGACATAACCACTCAATACTTTCAATATAGAGGCCGTGCTTTCCGCTACGCCTTCAATGAAACCGATGATGACCGTCCCTGTCTGCAGCACATTAGCCAAAAATAGCGGCAGCAGCGTGAATATCAATTCGCTGCTGACATCGGTGAGGAAACTCACCAGGCCTAAATAAAAAATGTTGGGATTCAGTCCGAATATCGGTTTCCTGTAGTCCTCAAGCATCAATTGCTATCCTCCTAAACTGGTGAAATTGCCACACATCATGCATCAATACTCCTGCCGTCTTCTCCTCCAAGCGTATATGAGTCCCAGTACCAAAGATGCAAGTATAAGAAAAATGCTGATAAGCAAGATGCCGTTAGGGGCAATGTACTCAGACACCATAAAGCTGCCTGCCTGGACACCCCCGGCGTAGACCGTGTATGTGCCGGGCTGGTTTCTAAATGTTGTAAAAACTATGCTCTTAGTTTTGCCGCTTTCAACAGTCACACCCCGGCTGGTCTCCTCTTGTCCGTTGACATACAAACGTATAACCGTGCTTCCATTGACCGTCCCCCGGTTCACTATTGATGCGGTCACTTCAACAGGGGCGCCGGGCGCGACCCTGGTGGCGGACAGTGAAGCGCTCTGCACCACAACATTAGGCAGAGGCACCGGCATTGACGGTGTAACAGACGATGTTTGGCCTGATGAGTGCGGTGGAGGTGGAGGCGGGTGCGGAGTCGGAGGCGGAGGTGGAGGCAGTGCGATGAAGCTTTTCTCAACACCGTAAGAGACGCCGTACACACCACCATCGCCCTCCGCTATGAAATAATAGGGCGTACCGGGGGAAAGTCCACTCAGGTTTGACCAGAAAGATGCCGGGCCACTCAAGGTGTGTGTCGGTGTCGTGTTGGGATGCGGGCCTCCCCGCGTGGTCCCCCATTGGAATGACACGTCCACCGTGCCGGCCCTGCCCAGAGTGGTCAACTCACCGTTCAGGATGGCTGAATTCGATGTAATGGAAGCAGCATCACCTGTAGTAACCGAAGGCGGGGTCAGGGTCGTAATGAAGCTCATCTCTTCTCCGTGGCTGTTACTATACATGCCACCGTCTGCCCTGGCTCTGTAATAATAGACAGTAAAAGAAGTTAAGCCGGATAGGCCGGCATTGAATGCTCCTGTTGCCGTCTTTGCCTGCAGCGCCGTCGTGTTGGTGTAAGGGCCTCCCTGCGTGGCGCCCCACTCATATGACACGTTCACAGTTTTAGCACTACCCAATAAATTCAAATCGCCATTCAGGGTGGCGGAGGTGGCTGCTATGCCGGTGGCGGAATCGGTAGTTACCGATGGCGGCAAGGCGCCGGTGGTGAACACTTGCTCAGCGCCTAAGCCGGTGCCGTTGTCGCCAGTGCCCTTGGCCCGGTAATAATAGGTGGTGGCAGATTCCAAGCCGGTCAGGTCCGCCTGGAAGGCTTCCCGTTCTGTCATCGCCTGCGGCGGCGCTGTTTCCGTGTAAGGGCCGTCCTTCGTAATACTATACTCAAATGACACATTTACCGTAGGGGCGCTGCCCATCAAATACAGGTTGCCGTTCAAAGTGGCGGCATTGGCCATGATATCGTTGGCGCCGCCGGTCCATATCACGGGAGGCAGATGGTTGGTGGTGAAGTTATCCTCAGCCCCGTAGCCGGTACCATAGATGCCGCCATCCGCCCGGGCCTTGAAATAATAGGTGGTGAAGGGAGTCAGGCCGGTTACGCCGTCATGGAAAGGGCCCGTCTCGGTCGTCGGCCGGGGTGATGTGGAGTTGAGGTAAGGGCCTTTCGGCGTAGTGCCGTACACAAATGACACACTGTCCGTAGTAGCCGTACCCCGGTCAGTCAGGTTGCCGTTCAGCCAGGCGGTGTCGGTGGTCATATGCGTGGCCATGTTGGTTGTCACTTCTGGTGGATCGGCGCTGGTGGTGAAGGCCTGCTCGGCTCCGAAGCTGGTCCCATTCCCACCCCCGCTGGCGACAGCCCGGTAGTAGTAGGTGGTGTTATCGACTAAACTGGCTATGCTGTCATTGAAATCCCCGAGGGTAGTCGTCACCTGGGGCGTGGTCTGGTTGCTATATACTCCGGGGTTGGCGCCCCATTGGAATGAGACATTATCCGAGGTAGCTGCGCCCAGCGAATGCAGGTCGCCATTCAGCGTGGCCGAATTTGAGGTGACGAAAGTGGCGCCACGGGTGGATACCGACGGTGGTGTCGCCCCGGTGGTGAAGGTGCACTCGCTGCCCTCTACGCTATCATGCGCCCCATCATACGCCCTGGCAATGAAGAAATATTCGGTCAGAGGAGCCAGTAGGCCGTTGAGATCTGCATGGAAAGGCCCTGCGTTAGCCATTACCTGCGCAGGCGTGGAGTTGGGATAACTACCGCTACTGGTCCCCCAGCCGAAAGACACGTTATCCGTGCCGGCAGTGCCCACAGAGTCCAGGAAACCGTTCAGGGTGGCGGATGTAGCTGCCACGGCAGTGGCATTATCCGTAGTTACCGCTGGCGGCACCATAGAGGTGGTGAAGTTATCCTCAGCCCCGTAGCCGGTGCCATAGACTCCGCCGTCGGCCTTCGCCCGGTAGTAATAAGTCGTATCGCCGGGCAGGCCGGTCAGATTAAACTGGAAAAAGGGGGGGTCGGCGGCGGTTTTTGCCTGAGGAGTTGTCGAGGATGGATAGGGGCCTCCATGGGTGTCCCCATACTGGAATGATACGTTATCAGCTGTGCGTGGATCAGTCAGGTGGCCATTTAAAGTGGCCAAATTAGCGGTGATGTTATCCGCGGGGTCTGTGGTCACGGACGGCGGAATTTTGCCGGTGGTGAATGACATCTCAGCCCCATCGCCGACCCCGTATGCACCGCCGTCCCCTCTGGCCCGGTAGTAATATGTGCGGCCAGAAGTCAAGCCGGTGAGGCCTTCATTAAAGGCGCCTGCCGAATTCCTTGCATGTGGCGGCGTTGAGATGGGATAAGGCCCTCCATGCATAACGCCATACAGGAATGATACGTTATCTGTGGTAGCTGAGCCCAGGTTATATAGGTTGCCGTTCAGGGTGGCCGTATCGGCTGAGCCTGTGCCAGTGGCCGGCAGGGTCTCTACATAAGGCGGGAACATTGAGGTACGGAAGCTCATCTCATCACCATAGCTGCCGCCGTTTATGCCGCCATCCGCCTTCGCCCTGTAATAATACATGGTATGCGAAGATAAGCTGGTCAGTCCGGCCTGAAAGGCTTCCAGAGCCGTCATTGGCTGAAGCGGTGTTAAGTTGGGATAAGGACCGCCCTGCGTGGTGCCGTACTGGAAGGACACGTTTACCGTTGTGACCGGTATGCCCCAGGCAGTCAGGTTGCCGTTCAAGGCAGCGCTATTGGTGGTTACATAAGTAGCATTATCGGTGGTAACCATTGGCGGAGTCCTACCGGTGGTGAACATATGCTCCGTCCCGTAAGCGATACCGTGTATGCCGCCATCCGCCTTCGCCCGGTAGTAGTAGGTGATGCCTGCGGTCAGCCCGACTAGGTCGTCATGGAAGTCGCCGAAGGTAATCATGGTATGGACAGTGGTCTGATTGTCGTAAATACCGGAGGTGATACCGTACTGGAAGGACACTTCCACCATGGGAGCGGAACCCAGGGAATGCAGTGTGCCCTTTAAGGTGGCCGAACTTGGGGGCGTCGGGGTGGCGCCATTAGTAGTTACTGAAGGCGGCACTTTGGCAGTCCTAAAAGACATTATAACTCCATAGCCGGTGCCGTGTACGCCGCCATCCGCCTTGGCACGGAAATAATAGGTGGTATTGGCAGTCAGGCCGGTCAGGTTGGCCTGGAATCCCACTGGTACGGTCAGCACCTGATACGGAGTTTCAGTGTTTAAATTGTCCTGTTGCGTGCCCCATAGGAAGGATGTGTTGACCGTCGTGGCCGTCCCTAAGGAGACTATCTGTCCGTTCAGGGTGGCGGAACCGGCGGTAATGTTATGAGCGCCCGCGGTGGCTACCGAAGGCGGGACTTTGGACGTGGTGAAGCTCATCTCTGACCCGTAGCCGGTACCGTTCACACCTCCGTCCCCACTGGCCATGAAGTAATATACTGTATTAGCTGTCAAGCCGGTCAGCCCGGCTGTGAAAGGGCCGGAGGTGGTCTTCGCCTGCAATGATGTTGAGTTGGGATAAGGGCCGCCCTGGGCAGTCCCGTACCGGAAGGACACGCTCACCGTGGTGGCTGCGCCCATACTTGCCAGGCTGCCATTCAGCGTGGCCGAACTGGAGGTAACTGACGTGGCATCTCCGGTGGTTACCGAGGGCGGGGCCCTGGAGGTGGTAAAGTTCATCTCAGCCCCATAGTCGATTCTGTCTGTCCCGCCATCCGCCTTCGCGCGGTAATAATAGGTGGCATTGGGTCCCAGACCTGATATACCAGCCTGGAAACTCCCGGTGCTATCCATGACTTCCGGTGTTGTCGAGTTGGGGTATGGTCCACCCTGAGTTGTACCCCACTGGAAGGACACATTGTCCGTAGTAGCGCCGCCCTTAGAGCTGAGGTAGCCGTTCAAAATAGCCGAACCAGACGTTATCGAACCGGCAGAATTGGTGGTGACCGATGGGGAGACAGGTGACGTGGTAAAGCTCACCTCATCACCTAAGACAGCCGGGTTGACACCATCATAAGCCCAGGCCTTGTAATAATACGGGGTACCGGGTGATAAACCGGTCAGTCCGGAAACAAAGGTGCCTGGCGCGGTCATGCGCTGCCATCCGGTCCGAGTATAAGGACCTCCCGGACTGGTACCCCAGAAGAATTCCACATTAACATTAGTGGGTGATTGCCCGAGCGAACTCAGGGTGCCGTTCATAACCGCCCCGTTGCTGTTTACAAATGTGGCCGCACTGGTAGTAACAATAGGAGCGAGAGAAGAGGCCGCGGTCACGCTGTGCAACACCGGTGTATAGAAACTATTGGCGGTGGTAAGGGTGGCCCGCCACTGCATATAGCGCCCGGACGGCAACTCTGACGTCACCGGACTGATGCCACCAACTGACCTCCAGGCCGGAGTAGTAGCAGCACCCATATCAAATTCAGTATCGCTGGCCCTGGCCTCAAAGGTGATGTCCGTACCGGAGGGCACGGTTTCCTGCCAGCTAAGATAGCTCCAATTCTCACTTGGCGTGTCCGTATCATGCCAGACGTTTGAGGCAATGCTCCCCGAGGCATAATACAGGCCCGAAGTGTAGCCTGGCACCGGGGTTGTGCTACCTGAAAGAGATATATAATCCAGGCGTACAGCGCCCGCCCCACCTTTTCCGCCAGTGGGTCCTGCTGGGCCGGTTGCGCCGCT
This sequence comes from uncultured Dehalococcoidia bacterium, assembly GCA_903929005.1. Classification (GTDB taxonomy): domain Bacteria; phylum Chloroflexota; class Dehalococcoidia; order GIF9; family UBA5629; genus CAIMUM01. Next base: position 25,954 of record CAIYTC010000222.1, read on the forward strand.
GGCCCCGTTCGAGCCATTCTGACCATTGCATCCTTCATCTCCGCTTCCTCCACATCCGCCCGCTCCTCCAGAACCTCCGCTGCCGCCCTGCCCACC
>CAIYTC010000223.1 GCA_903929005.1 uncultured Dehalococcoidia bacterium
ACAACGGTATCAAATATGTGGTCAATTCCCATCGGCGAGGAGGCGAAGGCTGCCAGCCGCGGCAAAATGGTCGCCCTGGTATTTACTCTCGGTATGCTCCCCCTGAGCGCCCTTCTGCCCTCCCTCCTGGTAGATAAGATGGGTTTGGACTGGAGATGGATGTACGGCGTCATGTTCTTCATGATGATGATCGGGATCATATTGTGGTTTTTCATGAAGGAAACCCAGCGATATGACCAGATCAAGGCCGAGCGGAAAGCGGGCACCAGGAAAAAGCATATATTCGGCCTGGGTGTGATAACTAAGGAGGATGCCAGGTACATCGCCATCGGCTCGCTGATGTGGATATGCTGGCTGCTCTCCCAGTTTCTCTTTTTCTGGGCAGGCTATTTTTTCATGGAAATCAAGGGATTGACCCTTCAGCAGTGGACCAACGGCTACCTGCTATGGGCTATGTTAGCCATGCTGGCCGGCGGAATACTGGGGGGCCTGGCTTTGGATAAGATAGGCAGGAAACTGACTTTCGTCATCGGCTGCCTGGGTATGGCAGTCAGCATGGCGCCCATAGGTTTCCTCCCGGATTCCATGTTGCGGGTCGCTATTATCTTCGGCGGGTTCTTCATTGCTTTCTCCTATTCGTGGATTGTCGTGTACATACCGGAGATATTCCCCACCGAAAGAAGAGGCTCCTGCCTGGGCTGGACCACGACCATCACCCGCACATCCTATGTGCTCGGTCCCATATTGGCGGCCATTCTATTAACACTGTCTCCCAAGATGGAGTGGTTTTGGGTAGTAACCGGGGCAATCATGATAATACCGGCTGTAAGCCTGATGCTGATTAAACCTTATGAGACGATGAATAAGGAGCTTGAAGATATAGAGTACAGGCTTTAATCCAGACCCCGGGTTGTTGCACCCTTTAACCAATTTACTGTAAATATTTATTAGCACGGCAGCGGACAGTTAGTCTTGTCGCATGGTATCCGCCGCTGTGATAGGAGAGTTGTACATGAGTGGTCAGGGCAAATCCAGGATAGTCTGCAACGTTGCCGTGATTGGCGCCGGCACCATGGGGCCGGGCATAGCCCAGGTTTTTGCCCAGGCGGGTTGCCCGGTCACGCTTATCGATATTGACGGCGCCGCCCTGAAACAGGCCCGGGCGCGCATCAAATCAAGCGTAAATGCTTTCAAAGAAGCCGGCCTTTACGGCGCGCGTAAAGCCACGGCGACGCTGGCGCAGGTCAGTGTAACTACCAAACTGGCAGAGGGGGTCGAGTCCGCCGACTTCATCGTGGAGGCCATCGCCGAGAACCTGGAGACGAAAAGGGCGCTGTTCCAGCAAATTGAAAAGCATGCTCCCGCCAAAGCCATTATCGCCAGCAATACCTCCACATTCTCCATCGACGACCTGGCCAAAGGGGCCAGGCGGCCCGGCAAATACATGCTTACCCACTTCGTCAATCCCCCACACGTGATACCGCTGGTGGAGGTTGCGCGCGGCGTAAAGACATCTAAAGCAACCTATGAATTCACGCTGGCCCTGCTCAAGCAGGCGGGCAAGCGGCCCTTGATACTTAAGAAAATGATCCCGGGACACCTCATCAATAACTTCAATTTTGCCATATTGAGCACCGCCATGGGCTTTATGGGACAGGGTATCGCGTCCATTGAGGATATCGACCGCGCCCTCACCGAAGCGCTGGGACCGCGTTATGCCGTCATGGGGCCGTTCAAGACGATGGACCTGCTCGGGCTTAACATCCTCTGGCAGTCCATGACCTCCTTCGACCCCAATGCCCACAGCGACCCGCGCATCAAACAGCTACGGGACCTGTACCAGGCCGGCAAGCTGGGCATGAAAACCGGGGCAGGCTTTTATGATTACAGCGATAAATCATATTTTGATACGCTCAATGAATACAACCGCAGGATACTGAACACGTATAACGCGGCGCAGGAGAAATAATCCTTCAGTCTACACGGGAATCATCTTTGAGATAGATTTAATTGCCTTCAATCTGTTATGGAACTCAGCAAATTACTGGAAAAGAAACGGCCGGCCATCTTGAAAAAGTGGCTGGGTGAGATCTTTGATACTTACCCGGCCGATACTTCAAAGTTCCTTGCAGGCGAGCAGGATAGGTTCGCCAACCCGGTGGGCCACACTATCGCCGCTAATGCCGAACATCTCCTCAATGGATTGATAAGAAAAGACGATGACGCCTCCCTGTCCACCTGCCTCGAGCGGATCATCCGCATCCGCGCGGTTCAGGACTTTACACCCTCCAGGGCCGTGTCTTTTATGGACAGCTTAAAACCGTCTATAATCAGCAAGCTTAAAACGGAATTAAATAAATACAGCCTGTGGGATGAATGGGCTGAATTCGAAACACGTATCGATAGCCTGAGTCAATGTGCTTATGAGCTGCACGCTGAGATGAAAAAGCGGATAGATATCATCCGTACCAGGGAAATTGATAAAGGCGAGAAGTTCCTGACCAGGCTAATGGAGAGCCGGGTAACTTGATGCAGGGACGGGTCTTCAGACCCGTCCGCTTTTAACGGGTGACCTGAAGGTACACCCCTACGAACAAAATTGCACATAATGATGAATAACGCGGCTAAAATACTTTACCCACTGGCCGCAGTGACGATCCTCGTCCTGCTGCCGTTGCTGACGCTGACCGGCCCAGGCGCTGAATTTGCCTTCGCAGTCATCATACCCTGCCTGGCGCTGGCGGCTTTCTTTGCGGGCTTTATCTACCGCGTCGTACGCTGGGCACAGTCGCCTGTCCCCTTCAATATTACCACTGTTGCGGGTCAGGAGAAGTCCCTGCCCTGGATAAAGGATGCTAAGGTAGAAAGTCCGGGCAGTAATTGGGCCGTGGCCTGGCGCATGTTCCTGGAGATATTCTTCTTCCGCTCGCTCTTCCGCAACAGCCGCGCGGACCTGGTGGCCGGACAGAGGTTGGTGTACGGAGGCAGCCGCTGGCTCTGGCTGGGCGGGCTGGCCTTTCACTGGTCGTTGATCATCATCCTCTTCCGCCACCTGCGATTTTTCACGGAACCTGTCTTCCTGCCTGTCACCTGGCTGACGAGTTTAGACAGCCTCTTCCAGTTCTCGCTCTCCACCCTGTTCCTCAGCGACTTTATTATCCTCATGGCCCTGACTTACCTTTTTTTACGGCGCGTGGTTTCCCCCCAGATTAAATACATCTCGCTGGCCTCCGACTACCTGGCGCTGCTGCTGATATTAGGTGTGGCCATATCCGGTGTCTTAATGCGCTGGGTTTTCAAAGTGGACGTGGACGCGGTCAAGCGGCTGGCTATATCCATGATCACATTCAGGCCGGCGGTCAGCCCCAATATCGGCCTGGCCTTCTATATCCACCTCATGCTGGCCTGTACACTAATAGCCTATTTCCCCTTCAGCAAGATGATGCATGCGCCGGGCATACTCTTCAGCCCCACCCGAAATATGAAAAATGACAGCCGCTCCGTACGACACGTCAACCCCTGGAACCACCCCGTGCGTGTCCATACCTATGAGGAATATGAGGATGAATTCCGCAAGCCGATGATAGCGGCCGGGCTGCCTGTGGAGAAGAAGGAATAATGGCGGATAAGAAGCTTACGCCGCAGGAGATGGCGCTTGTCGATCACCGCCCGCCCGGTAGGGACTGGCTGGACCCGGCTGTCGAGTTTAAAAAAGGCTCGTACTGTTACGCCGCCCCGCTCAAGAACCAGGAGGCTCTGCAGTTGCCCAACCCGCGGCAGTGGAACCCGCAGGACAGTGACTGGAAGCTGCCGCTGGATTTCAAGCAGTTAGTGATCGGCGGTATGCAGGAACGGCTGGATAAATTCCGCTCGTGGAAGCTCTTCCTGGATATCTGTGTGCGCTGCGGTGCCTGCGCTGACAAGTGCCATTACTTCATCGGCTCGGGCGATCCCAAGAACATGCCCGTGCTGCGCGCTGAACTGCTGCGCTCGGTTTACCGCCAGTACTTCACCATCGGAGGCAAGGCCCTTGGCAGATTGGGAGGCGCGAGGGAATTGGACGAGAAGGTCATCAAGGAATGGTACTACTACTTCTACCAGTGCTCCGAGTGCCGGCGGTGTTCGGTCTTCTGCCCTTACGGCATAGATACCTGCGAGATAACCATGTTCGGCCGCGAACTGCTCAACCTGGTGGGCTGCTCCACAGAGTGGGTGGTCGCACCGGCGTCAAGCTGCTTCCGCACCGGCAACCACCTGGCTATACCGCCGCACGCGCTCAAGCAGAGCCTGGAATTTGCCGCCGAAGAGATAGAGGGCATCACCGGAATAAAGATAGAAGTTCCTATAAATAAAAAAGACGCCGAGATACTCTTTGTCACACCCTCGGGCGACTTCTTCGCCCAACCGGCCTGGTTCACCCTGCTGGGCTATATCATGCTCTTCCACGAAATCGGCCTGGACTAC
>CAIYTC010000224.1 GCA_903929005.1 uncultured Dehalococcoidia bacterium
CGATATGGTTATTATATGACTTGCCCATTTTTTGGACGCCGTTCAAGCCCTGCACCATGGGGTAATTGGTCAGCTTGGCCCTGGGCTCGGGGAAAGTGTCGCCGAAGATGAAATTGAACCTGCGTACTATCTCACGGGTCATCTCAAGGTGGGGCAATTGATCTTCGCCGACAGGAACGGCATCCGATTTATACAGCATGATGTCGGCGGCCATCAGCACCGGGTAGCCCACCAATCCATAATTGACATTTTGCGGCTGCATCCTGGCCTTCTCCTTGAAGGTGGGCACACGCAGCAGCCAGCCCAGCGGCGTCACCATGCCTAAGAAGGTGAATAGTTCCATTACCTCCGGGACGTGCGACTGCACGAAGACGATGGATTTCTGCGGGTCGATGCCGGCCGCCAGCCAGTCGAGCGTCATCTCGAAGATACTCTGTTGCAGTTCAGAGGTGCTCTCAAGGGTGGTGAGCGCGTGTATATCTACTATGCAATACACGCAGTCGTATTTTTCCTGCAGCGTGACATAGTTCTGGACAGCACCGATGTAATTACCTATGTGCTGCTTGCCGGTCGGGCGCGCGCCTGAAAAGACTCTCTGTCTCATACCAAGGAAGAAGTCTATCACAAATGGGTTTATAGCTACAAACCCATAGCTGTAGCTCTTAGCTGCAGGGGCGTACTTTCAGGTGCGCCCGCGTGACCGTTCCGTAGGGGTGTTCCTTCAGGTACACCCGCCTGCCACATAAATGACTTTGCGAGGAGCGCAGCGACGAAGCAATCTCAGCCTGCCTCTGCGGGCGGGTTTAAAAACCCGCCCCTACAGATGCTACCCTATCACATCCTGCAAGGCTTTTCCAAGCTCCGCGAGGGTATAGGGCTTGGCCACCATCCCGCTGAACCCGTATTCCCTGTACTCGGCGATAACTGAGTCATCAACATAGCCGCTGGAAACGATGGCCTTAACCACGGGGTCTATCTTGAGCAGCTTCTTGACAGTCTCCCTGCCCCCCATGCCCCCGGCTACGGTCAGGTCCAAGATGGCCACGCCGAATGGATGGCCCGCTTTGAGGGCTGCTTTATACAGCTTGACCGCCGCCGCGCCGTCCGCGGCAAACTCGATATCCTGATAGCCGAGGTGTTTGAGCATGCGGCCCGCTACCTCCCTCACCCCCTTCTCGTCATCCATGACCAGGATCCTGGCCTTGCCCGCAGGTTTTATGGCCTCTTTTTTATCCTGCTCATGGGTAAGCTTTTCTATGGAAGCGGGCAGGTAGAGGTAAAAGGTTGATCCCGAGCCTACCTCCGATTCTACACTGAGATGGCCGCCGTGCTGGCGCGCTATGGAGAAGGAGGTGGCCAACCCCAGCCCGCTGCCCGTCTGCTTGGTGGTGAAAAATGGATCGAATATCTTTTCCAGTTGGTCAGCAGCTATGCCGCTGCCATGGTCAGTTACCGCGATCCTGATGTAATTCCCTGCCTTGATAGGCAGCCCCCTGCCCAAGCTCTGCGTTTTGCTGAGAGCCATATTTTCGGCCTTCAGCTCTATGGTTCCACCTTTGGGCATGGACTGCTGTGCGTTGATGACCAGGTTATGTATGACCTGGCTGACCTGCCCCGCGTCTATCTCGGCATGCCACAGGTCGGCCGGTAGGGAGAATTGACATTTTACATTGGAGCCACGCAGGGCAAAGAGGGCGGTATCATTGAGCAGTTCCATTACTGAGGCTAACTTAGTTACCGGCGCCCCACCCTTGGAGAAGGTCAGCAGTTGTTTGGTGAGGTCCTTAGCCCTCAGCACGGCCTTTTCCGCCTGCTCCAGGCTGTTCTGCAGTTCACTGCCGTCCTGTGCTTCCAGGCCGGCCAGGCCGATATTGCCCAGGACGGAGGTGAGGATGTTATTGAAATCGTGGGCAATGCCGCCGGCCAGCAGGCCGACAGATTCCAGTTTTGCCACCCTCTGCTGTTCCTCTTCCAGGCGCTTGCGGTCGGTGACGTCGGTCAGGAAAGTCAGGGTTGACGGTTTTCCCTCCCAGGTAATAAGCGCCGCGCTAAGTTCCACCAACTTGATATCTCCCGATTTGCAGACAATGTGAAAAGAATATATGTTTGGAACGTCCTCGCCCTTTAATCGCTGAATATAGCGCTCGGCCATCATACGGCGGTCATCGGGATGAACAAACTCGATGAAAGGCCTGAAAAGAAGTTCTTCCTGCGAATAGCCGGTAAGTACTGTAGTCCTGTTGCTGGAGAATTTGAGCATCCCGTCTGCGACTATGACGATGGCCTCCATAGCGTTATCCACGAGCAGGCGATATTTCTCCTCTGAATCGCGCAGGGTTGCCAGCATGAGGTTGCGCTCGGTAATATCATGTGCGCGTGTCAGCAAGTGCTCCCCTCCACCTATGAAGGCGGTACGGGCGGTAAACCAGGTGTCACGCAGTTCACCGCTCCTGACACGGAAGGCTATTTCCATATCCTCAACGATCCCCTGGCTTCGCAGTCGGTTGAGAAAAGCGTCGCGGTCGGCCGGGTTGACCCAGAGGTTCAGTTCGCGTGAGGTACTGCCGATGAGCTCATCCCTGGAAAATCCGGACCATTTCTCGTAGGCAGGGTTGACGTCAACGAATTGACCTGTTTCAGACATTGTTATTGCGGTGGGGTCAGGGTTTATGTTGAAGGCCGCGGCAAATCGCTCCTCACTACTCTTCAGGGTTTCCTCCGCCTGCTTACGCTCGGTCACATCACGGGCGGCGCCGACGATGCCGATGATCTCGCCCTTATCGTTCTTAAGCGGCGACTCGTTTATCTCAATCAGCCGCTTTGTCCCGTTCCTGTCCATGAATTCCTGCAAGTAAGGTCCCTGCTTTTCACCGGTGGTGATTGCCAGTTGGGTTTTCTCATGCGCAGCCAGGTTAATCGGGTTATCAGTCACGTAGTTCCGCCAGTTGTTCCGCACTTCCTCCAGCGTATATCCCAGGGCCTTCTCGGCTTGCGGGCTGATGTAGAGCATTTCGCGGTTTGAGTCCAGCATGAAGAATATATCAGTGATATGCTCAACGATGCTCTTGAATCTCCTTTCGCTTTCCCGGACAGCCGCCTCCGCCTTCTGGCGCTCGGTGATATCCCTGACAAAAGACAGCACGACTTTCTCGCCGCCCCGCAGTACTACACTGGTGTTGATCTCCACTGGTATGCGGCGGCCGTCCTTCCTGATAAGCTCCAGTTCATCGGGTCCCGTGAATTTGCCGTTAATATTAGCCTGTAATATCTCCGCAGCCCTGGCAAGGCTGTCTCCAGGGAGGATATTCAATTCCAGGAAGTTCTTGCCTATAAGCTCTTCACGCCGGTAACCTATTATCTCCTCGCACCTGCGGTTACCGTAGAGGAAATTGCCTTCGAAGTCGTTCATATAGACGCCGTCAGGGGCATTCTCCAGCGAGGCTCTAAGTTGCTCCTCGCTCGCTTTCAGTGCTTCCTGCGCCTGCCTGCGTTCGGTGATATCTGTAAGTAAAACCACTTTGCTTGTAGCACGTCCACCGGAATCATTAATAGTATAGACATGCAGGGTGTAGTTCCGCTGTTTACCACCTCGTTCTAAGGCCAGTTCCTCTCCCTCGCTGACCACTTTATTGAATGGCAACGTTTGAGAAGACGGGTAAGGCCATATCTGTTCTATGGATAGTCCCAGGGCATCCGAGATTCTGTAACCGGTCAGTTGCTCTGCCGCCGGATTCAGGTCAAGCACACGGTCCTGCATATCCAGTACTAATATGCAATCTCCCATGCGTTCAAAGCTGATATCACGCGCAGCGGGTAAAGTTTGCTCTAAATGGAATTGCGGCAGATTAAATATAAGTATTATGGCCCCGGCACAGGCCGTCAACGGTGTAATCCCCACAGGGATTAATAAGGGTGAGAGCAGGCCCGATACTTCGATAATAGCAGTTACAAGGGGCAAGACAGCAGCGACTATCAAAGATAGCGCTTGTCTGCTGTAGCTATTGCCCCGAAGGATGATGCTCCAGATAATGAGGCAACTGCCTGTTAAAGTCAGCACTGCCACGTAAACCATACAGGCCCAGTAAATTATGCCATAGGTTGGTTGAAGCGGCAGATAAGGATTCTGGCTTTCTAAGCCCGCCCCCGTCCACATAAGGCCATAAACATTATTGGTCGAGAGTGCTATTATGGCAATGAGTGGCATGATGCCAAATAGGGGGTAAATACGCCAGGAAAGTAATTTTCGGGGCCCAAGATAGTGAAAAATATAGAATAACCAGAATGTCACAGCTATGATACCAAGGATAGCCTGTAACCCCAGTAGGGATTCTTTAATAGCAACTACGGGGAGTCCAATTTCAAAAGCGTGCGACAGGGTCCACAGCGCGCAGGTAAAAACAAGTGATACCCCGGTGAGCCTTGCCTGACGGTTGAGATCCCGCCAGGGAAAGTAAATTGCCAATACCAGCAGGATAGCTGCGGCTATTGATTCTACGATAACACTATCTGACCATTGCCATAACATGGTTTCCTTTCACTCCGCCTCTGGTTTATCCTGGGATTTACCATATCAAACCGTAGTGAGCCGACCCTCGACCCCCTTTTTATGCTTAGATGCCAAATTTATACCCATCGCATACATTTGTCAAGCAATTATTCAGTAACAGATGGAATTACGCACGGGAACGCGGGCGGGTTTGAAAACACGCTCCTACATTTTGTCGGGCGCCGCCATACCCATTAAATGCAGTGTTTTGGCCAGCACCAACCGGGCAGCCTGCACCAGCTTAAGCCGTGCTTTACTCTTACTGTCATCATCCGAGACGACACGGCACTGCTTGTAAAAAGAATGGAATACCGTAGCCAGGTCCTGGGCATAAAACGGCAGGTGATGGGGTTGGCGGGACATTGCTACCGTTTCTATCACTTCCGAAATCCTGGCCATGCTGCGCACCAGGGTTAATTCAGGTTCCGATGTTAATAAACTTACATCACCCTGGCTGAAATCAATGCCTTTTTCCTCAGCGTTGCGCAAAATGCTGCTTATACGTGCGTGGGCGTACTGGACATAGTAAACAGGATTATCAGCAGACTGCTTTATGGCCAATTCGAGGTCAAAATCCATCTGGCTATCAGCAGAACGTGAGAGAAACACAAAGCGGCAGGCGTCCGGCCCAACCTCATCCAGCAGTTCCCGCAAGGTAATGATATCCCCGCTGCGCTTGGAAATCTTGACCAATTCCTTACCCCGCCTCAAAGTCACAAGCTGGCAAATCATGATCTCGAGTTTATCAGGGTTGATACCGAGGGCATTCATCACAACTTTCATGCGCAGCACATGTCCCTGGTGGTCGGCGCCCCAGATATCGATTACATTATCAAATTTCCTATCCACGAACTTGTTATAGTGATAAGCTATGTCCGAGGCAAAATATGTCGGCGTCCCATCGCTGCGTATGAGCACATTATCCCTGTCATCACCCAGCGTGGAAGATATAAACCAGGTTGCATTCTCTCTTTCAGCTATGAACCCACCATCACGCAACCTTTGCATTGTCTGATCAAACTGCCCGCTCCTAAATAATGACTGCTCGCTAAACCACTCGTCAAAATTTACGCCCAGGGTTTTCAAGTCTTGCTTGATCTGGTCCATCTCCATCTGTATCCCCAGTTTACCAATTTCAATTATCCCTTCTTCCTGCGGCATTTGGAGATATTTATCACCGTGCGCCCCGATTATTTCCTTTGCCAGGGCAAGCACATAATTGCCCTTGTATCCATTGGCTGGCACTTCTGCTTCCTTTCCCAGTGCCTGCTGATAACGCGCAAAAAGCGACCGGTGAAAAGCTTCTAACTGGCTGCCCGCATCATTAATATAATACTCGGTAGATACTTTGTAGCCCGCTGCTCTCAAGACGTGAGCCAGTGTACTGCCCAGCACAGCACCCCGCCCATGTCCAACATGTAATGGGCCGGTAGGATTGCCGCTGACAAATTCTATCTGGACAGCCCTATCATCAAGCTTGATATTGCCGTAAGACTCCCCTGCCTTACATATAACGTCCACCTCGCTGGTTAACCAGTCCTTACTCAACGTAAAATTAATAAAGCCAGGGGCCGCTACGCTGATTTTCTCTATATCCTTCATAGGCGCTATGTTTTTAACTATGGCATTGGCCACATCCATGGGTTTCAGGCCGGTCAATCGTGCCAGCTTCAGGGGGAGGCTGCTTGCATAGTCCCCGTGCCCGGGCCTGGCAGGCTTTTCTATAGCAACCTCCGGCAAGTTGGCCTGGCCCATTATTCCCTGCTCTTTAACCCGGGCCAGGGATTGCTCCAGCGCTTCAGCCAGTTGTTTTTTGAATATCATATTGTCCCCTGTAAATTAAGACGAAATTTGAAACAATTTTACTTTTTCCGCAGACCCGAAAACACTATTTTAATTGTTTTCGGTGCTTTTATGCCATATTCTATTGTATTCCCTGGCCAGAAGCCCATGTTCCGCGGCCTGCAACCCCGGGTCTTTTTGAAACAACATTCTGGCTTCCCGGCGTGCGGTTTCGAGCAGGCGGGTATCGGATAATTTAGCCATCTTGAGGTCGGGCAACCCGCTCTGGCGCGTGCCGAAGAATTCTCCCGGGCCACGCAATTCCAGGTCTTTTTCAGCCAGTGCAAATCCATCAGTTATTTCTTCAATCGCTTTGAGCCGCTCCTGCCCGTATTCGGACGGGTTTTCCGACATCAACATACAGTAACTTTGATTTTCACCCCTGCCAACTCGCCCTCTGAACTGGTGCAACTGCGCCAGGCCAAAACGGTCGGCGGCTTCCACCAGCATGACGGTAGCATTGGGAACATCTATGCCCACTTCTACCACCGAAGTGGAAATCAATATATCCAGCTTCCCGTCTTTGAAAGCATGCATGGCCTCTTCCTTTTCCACACCTTTCATTTTGCCATGCAATAAACCCATCTTCAGGTCGGGGAAGATTCCGTTGGATAAACGCTGGAATTCGGCGACCGCCGCTTTGACTTCAAGGTTCTCAGACTCCTCTATTAAGGGACAGATAACAAAGGCCTGGCGGCCTTCAGCAACCTGTTTACGGATAAAATTATAAGCACGCTGCCGGTCATTTTGCTTCAACCACCTTGTTTTAATAATCTGCCGACCGGCAGGCATTTCATCTACAGTTGATATGTCCAGGTCACCATACAGTGTCAGCGCCAGCGTCCTGGGTATCGGTGTGGCCGTCATAACCAGCAAATGGGGGTTAAATCCTTTTTGCCTGAGAGTTGTTCGCTGCAGGACCCCAAAGCGGTGTTGCTCATCTATAACCACCATGCCCAGGCTGGCAAATTTCACTTCTTTCTGCACGAGGGCATGGGTCCCAATTACCAAATCTATTTCGCCCTTTCTGATTTTCTCATGTGTATCCGCTTTATCCTTCTTGCCCAGGCTTCCGGTCAGCAAGGCTACCTTTAAATCGCGCGAAATGATCTGTTTAAAAGTGTATACGTTTGATTCCCTGCTGCACTCAGCGGACATGGATGATATGAGTTTAAACAAGGTGGTGAAATGTTGCTCTGCCAGTATCTCAGTAGGCGCCATCAAAGCTCCCTGGTAGCCATTTTCCATCGCTATAAGCAGTGCCATCGTAGCTACCACGGTCTTACCGCTGCCGACATCGCCCTGCAGCAGGCGGGACATTGGAACATCGCTGCCAAGATCATGGTTTATCTCGTGGATAACCCTTCTCTGGGCGCCGGTTAACTCAAAAGGCAATGCCCTGATAAATCTACTCATTCTCTCTTCATCGATAATGAAGCTATGCCCCGGTTGATCCTCCTGCCACTCACGTTTCTTACCCAGTACCCTAAGCTGCAGCAGGAACAGCTCATCGAAGGCCAGCCTTTGCCTGGCCAGATTCTGCGCGGCGTAATCAGCAGGGTAATGAGCCTGCAATATAGCTTGCTGCAGACCCATCAGACGGCAGCGCTCACGTATCTGCATGGGCAAGAACTCAGTAACCTGGCTCAGATAATTATCCAGGGCGCTCTTCACCCAGTTCCTGACCTGCCTGGGAAATAAGCCCTGTGTAAGCTGGTAAACGGGCACGAGGCGCCCGGTATGCACCAGTTCCTTATCCTCAATCAATTCCCACTCGGGGTTCTCAAAGACCTTGACATGGTTAAACTCTTTGACACGTCCGCTCAACGAGATATAGGCGTTGGTTTTCAGTTGCTGCGCTACCCAGGGCTGGTTGAACCAGACCGCCCTGGCGTTACCTGTCTCGTCACCCACAACGGCCTCGCTGCTTTTCCGGCGACCGAGCATAACCTGCCGCGCCTCCCACACGTTGGCGAATATGGTCTGCTCCTTGCCCGTTTCCAGCGAGGAAACCGTCCTCCTTTGACTGAAGTCCATGAACCGGCGCGGGAAGAAGTAGAGCAGATCCCTGATACTTGTGACCCCTAATTTTTCGAGCTTTTGGGCTATTTTCCTGCCGACACCGCTGACATTATCCACAGGTGAATCCAGGTCATCATTGCCCATGGTGGGCTGCCTGCGCTCGACCGGTTCAGCAGGCGCTTCAACAGTTACGGGTTGACCTGTCTTACCAGGGACTGAGGGTAGCTGTTCCAGCGTTTCCAGCCACTCCAGCAGCTTCCCAATCCATTCTTCACGTTCGGCCGGGCTTTTCTGACCGTAGCCAGATTTATCCGGATAAAAGGATTTCAGCGCGGAATATGCGGGGATGGCTGCCAGCATTGGCTGGTTAACCTTGACCCAATTCTGAATGAACCCGTCCAGGCCACCTATTACCGCCCTGTCATCAAATCTGCCTTGCGCTTCATGCGCCAGAATTTTACTGATTAATGCTGTGTCCACTATGGCATGGTCAGACATCTATCGCATGCCGTCGAATCGCAAGACAAAAGGCTGGCCTGTTTCCTCTTTCCTGCGCTGCCGAAAGCCCTCTTTAATGGACTGCATTGAGGGCAATGAAAAGGTAATCTTACGTTCCCGCGATTCGCTTGCCGCAGCGGCGGCCTTTATATCCTGCTGAATACCCACCAGGATAGAACCGGGGCCGCCATGAACGCCGAGCGCCGGCCCCAGCTTTGCTATAACCGGTTTGACGTCAGGCAGGATAGATTTAATCTTCTCAACGAAGGAAAGCAATTCCTCTTCGCTGGTGCTGTGCGCTATGCCAAGCCCCTGCACCATGGGGACGGAAGCGATCAGCCCGCAGAGGCGCTCAATCGCTTTTAGCCTGGTCCTGGCGGCCCCGATGGGGGCAACAGTCCCATCCTTCATGGTCAGTACCGGTTTTACAGGCAGGATGGAGCTGATAATGGGGCCGGCTTTACCCAGGCGGCCGCCTTTCATGACATATTTCAGTGTGTCAAGAATGCCGTAAACGCGCATGCAGGGAATCAACGCGTTAACCTGCGCGACAATTTCCTGCATACCCTCACCCGCCCGGGCAGCCCTGGCCGCGGCAATCGTGATAAGTCCCAGGGCAATGGTGACAAACTTGGAATCTATGACTTCGACCGGACAGGCCTTATTTTCCATCAGGCTGCGGCCCTGTACCGCCGCATCATAAGTCGCGCTCACCTTGCGGGAAAGATGGATGGAGATAATGCCCGCGGCCCCGGCGGCGAGCTTGGTGTAGACACCGGCAAAATCACCGGGTGACACAGCCGAGGTGGCAGGATGCACGGGTTCGGCCACCAGGCGCCGGTAAAACTCCTGCGGCATTATATCTATGCCATCCCGGTACGTTTGTGAACCGAAGCGCACAGACAGCGGCACAACGGTGATATCCAGTTCACGCGCGATTTCAGGGGGGATATCACTGCTGCTGTCGGTGACTATCTTAACCGGCATTACTTGCCTTCAATGAAACTGGCAGCCAGGACATGCGGGCCTACGTGGACACCGATAACCGGGCTGACCGTGCCGCGGTAGGTTTTCTCCCGGGGATAGATTTCAGCGCACCTGGTGGCCACTATCTCCAGTTCATCCGGTGTAGTGGCGTCTTCAAGCATCAGGGCTTCTATCTTGTGGGCGCCTTTCACCAGGTTGACCAGCGCGTCGATGGCCTGGGTCCTGCTCCTGGTGCGCTGCACCGGGGTGACCAGGCCCTCTTTTAAGGTCAATATCGGCGTCATCTTCAGCAGCCCGCCCAGCAGGGCCTGGGCACGGCCGACCCTGCCGCCCTTGCGCAGGTATTCCAATGTATCAAATACCATATATACGTGCGACCGTGAGCACCAATCTTGGGTCGCTGCGGCCAGTTCAGCGAGTTTGGCGCCGCCCGCCGCCGCCTCGGCTGCCTTGATGACCGGCAATCCCAATGCGCCGACGGATTGCCCTGAATCGATAACTTCGATTTTGGCGATGTCGCCCACCATGGCTTTGGCTTGCACGGCGCTCTCATAAGTGGCGCTGATCTTGCCGGAAAATATCACGGCCAGTATCTCGTCAGTTTCTTTGGCTAACTTTGTGAATACCTCGGCAAAGGCCGCGGGTGTCTGCATGGCGGTGGTGGGATGCACCTTGGATTCGACCAGCCTCTTATAGAACTGCGCGGGCGTTATATCAATCCTCTCCCGGTATGTCTCCGTACCGAAAACAATCAAGATAGGGATAGTGGTGATGTCGAATTTCTTGAGGATATCCTCCGGGATATCGCACGTGCTGTCGGTAACGATTTTTACCATAGTGATTACCTCCCCTTATTTTACTCCAGCGATACTATATAATAATAATGGGGTTGCCCCCCGCTGACTAACTCGATTTGTTTGCCAGGATACTTATCCCGCAAGCTTTTCACTACGTCCTCAGCCTGTTCGGCCTGCAAGTCCGCACCGTAATAGAGCGTTACTAATTCCACCGCTTCAATCCCTGCTATTTTCAGACTCTCCAGCAGCACGGTGGTAACATCATCGCCGGCGGCAACCAGGTCTGTATCATCGATAATACCGATGGCCTGACCTTGCTTGATCTTCAGTCCGTGTATCTGGGTAGAGCGTGCGGCCGTGGTTACCTCCACGGTTTTTACAGATTTAATAGCCTCGCAAATGGATTGGACATTTTCAGCCATGGTACTTTCAAAATTAAAATTTAAGAGCGCGGTGATGCCCTGCGGCAGCGTCCTGCTGGGAATCACTTCTATCTCTTTGCTGGTAAGCTCCTTGATCTGCGTAGCGGTCAGGATAATGTTCTTGTTATTGGGCAGTAAAAGCACTTTGTGTGAATCCACTGCCTCCACCGACTCCAGAATCTCTTTGACGCTGGGGTTCATGGTCTGACCACCTTTAACCACTATAGCACCCAGGCTTTCGTAAACCTTTATCATCCCTTCACCGAAAGCCACAGCGATTACTGCTATATCTGTAGGCAAGGCCTTTTGTCTGCGCATTTCCTTGAACCCCACATGCTGGTCATCCATATTTTGAATCTGTATCTGGTGCAGGGTACCCAGTGATGTTGCGTAAGCGAGTATGCTCCCAGGGTCAAAGGAGTGGATATGCACGCGCACCGCGGTTTCATCCCCGGCCACAACTAATGACTGTCCCCTGCCATCGAGTTTATGCCTTATTTTCTCAGGATCCAGGTTATCGCCTTCAAGCAGGAAGTTGGTGCAATAACCGTAGGCTACTTCCTCATCGGAAGAAACCAGGCTGATACTTTTGGCCGCGGATATATTTGCGCTGACCATCTGCGGCCTTTTCAGTTGCAGGTCTTCCAATTCACCTTTAAGGAACCTCAACGCGCCGTCCAGTAATATGTAAAGGCCCTGACCGCCGGCATCTACCACGCCCGCCTCCATCAAGACAGGCAATAAATCAGGCGTCCTGGCCACCGACTCCTTGGCCTCTTTGACCATCTCTTCGATGATGGCGATTAAATCCTGCGGCTCTTTATCGGCACACTTTTGTGCTACAGTTGCCGCGTCTTTAATCACCGTCAGTATGGTACCCTCGACCGGGTTCGACATGCCTTCACGGGCGGTTTTGGCCGCCTGTCCCATAGCTTTAGCCCAGTCTGACCCGTTAAAATCGCTCTTATCGTCAAACCCTTTGGCCAGGCCGCGGAATATCTGCGAGAGTATTACCCCTGAATTACCGCGGGCGCCCAGCAGCGCCCCGTGCGCCATGGCCTTGGCCATAACAGCCACCGCGGTATCACTGGCCCTGTCAGCTTCCTCAATGACGGACCTCATGGTCATCAGCATATTGGTCCCGGTGTCACCGTCCGGCACCGGAAATACGTTGATGGCATTCACCTCATCAACGCTTTTCTCCAGCCAGTTGCTGCCGGCGGCGAACATATCTCTCAGGTCTTTACCATTCCATGAACGTGTTTGCGTCATCGGACTCCTTTCAACATTTCAACTGTTGTGGTATTATATATCATTCTTGCTCATAAAAAGTAAGGTATCTATCGAAGAGGTTTTAAATTGGCTATCAAATGTGATATGTGTGGGAAAACGTTGCGTTTCGGCAACAGGATCAGCCACTCCAAACAGCACACCAGGAGAACCTGGCTTCCTAATATTCAACCGACGACGCTCAATATTAATGGCATTATTGTCCGGCTCAACATGTGTTCCAGGTGCATCCGCACCAGGAACAAGGTCCCCCGTTAGCATAGCGAATCCCTCAATTCTTTCAATGCCGCGCTGATACCCTGGCGGGAATTAAAAATAGCCGAACCCGCCACCAGCACATCGGCGCCTGCCCTGGCCGCCAGCGGGGCTGTCACGGCGGTTATGCCGCCGTCTACTTCAAGTTCGGCTTCAGATTTTCTATCATAAAGAATTCGCCTGAGCCTGGCTATCTTATCCACCATGCCGGTGATAAATACCTGGCCTCCAAAACCGGGATTGACGGTCATCACCAGCACCAGGTCAACCAGCGGCAATATCTCGTCTATTGCAGATAGCGGAGTGGCGGGATTGAGCGAAACACCCGCTTTTAATCCCAGTTTCTTAATGTAGTTCACTGTCCCGTCAAGATGATTGCAGGCTTCGACATGCACGGTGATTATGCCAGCTCCGGCTTGAGCAAATTTATCTATATATATCTCGGGTTTCTCAATCATCAGGTGGACATCCAGGGGGATACCGGTTATTTTACGCAGTGAAACAACGACAGGTATGCCGATGGAGATATTGGGCACGAAATGGCCGTCCATCACGTCCACGTGTATGTAATCGGCCCCGGCTTTGACCGCCTCCCTGACCTGCCGGCCGAGACAGCTAAAATCCGCGGCCAAGATCGAAGGGGCGATCTTGATACTGCCCGGTTTAATAGCCCCTGATGATTTCCCTGGCTTTTTCAATACTCTTCTTCACCTCGTCAGTGGCAGTTCCCCCCTGCGAAGTTCTTGCTTCAACTGATTTTTGCAGGGTTATACTGCGCACATCCCCTTCGAACCTTTCACAGAACCCTTTGTATTCCTTTATCTCCAACTCATTCAGCTCTTTATTGTTATCGATGGCATAGGAAACCATCCGGCTGACCACCGCGTGCGCCTCGCGGAACGATAACCCCTTATTCACTAAGTAATCGGCCAGGTCAGTCGCCAGGATGTAGCTTTGCATGGAGTACTTCATACGCGCCGCGTTAATTTTGAGCGACGCCATCAGCCCGGACATCATTTCTATGCATGGCACAAGTGTATCGAAGGTGTCGAAGAAACCTTCCTTATCTTCCTGCAGGTCACGGTTGTAGGTCAGCGGCAGCCCTTTCATTACAGTCAACATACCCACAAGGTGGCCATAGACCCGACCGGCTTTGCCCCTGACCAGTTCGGCCGCGTCAGGATTTTTCTTCTGAGGCATAATGCTGCTGCTGGTGGCATAAGCATCGCCGATATCTATGAAACCAAACTCCCTGGTGGACCAGATAATGACGTCTTCCGCCATCCTGGATAAATGCATCATGGCTATGGCGGCAGCGGACTCAAACTCCAGTACGAAATCGCGGTCGGAGACCGCATCCATGCTGTTGGCGCTGACAGAGTCGAACCCCAGCCTTTTCGCCACGAACTCCCGGTCCACAGGGTAAGGCAGGCCCGCCAGCGCACCGCTTCCCAGCGGCAACACGTTGATACGTTTAAGACAGCTTTCAAATCTGGCTATATCCCGGCTGAACATCTCGAAATAAGCCATTAAATAGTGTGAGAAAAGCACCGGTTGCGCCTGCTGCAGGTGGGTATAACCGGGCATAACTACTTTGATGTTCTTTCCTGCCATATCCACCAACCGGGTATTAATAGCCTGCAAAGCCTGGATGACCGTCCCGGCAGCCTCCCTGGCAAATAATCTCATATCCAGTGCTACCTGGTCGTTGCGTGACCTGGCGGTGTGCAGTTTGCCGGCGGTATCGCCGATCAGCTCAAACAGCCGGCTCTCGATATTCATGTGCACATCTTCGAGTTCCAGCTTGAACTTGAACTTCCCGCTATCTATCTCGGCCAGGATGTCCCGCAGGCCAGCTTTGATCTTTTCAAATTCCTGGCGGGAGATGATTCTCTGCTTGGCCAGCATCTCGGCATGCACAACGCCGCCCTCGATATCATACTTGTAAAGACGCCAATCGAAGGGTACCGACGCTACGAAACGCTGAGCGGCGGCGTCGATGTCCTCTTTGAACCTGCCCCTTAACCTTGCCTCTTTTTTTACTGCCATCCTGATTCACCAGTTACTTTATTTATTTTTCCCGGGAGATTGCTTCGTCGCCTGCGGGCTCCTCGCAATGACGTTTTTGGGTGCGAGGCGGATAGACTGCCGCGGCCGCTACG
>CAIYTC010000225.1 GCA_903929005.1 uncultured Dehalococcoidia bacterium
AACTTATCGTCGGGACTGATTCCCATACAACCACGTACGGCGCTTTGGGTGCAGCGGGGACCGGCATCGGCTTCTCTGAGATGGCCTACGTATTTGCTACGGGAAAGTTGTGGTTCAAGGTGCCTGAAACTATAGAGTTTTTTATGCAGGGCAGTCTCCCTGCGAGGGTAACGTCGAAAGACGTTATTTTATACGTAGCGGGCAAATATTCCTCAGATGTCGCACAAAATAAAGCTGTTGAATTTAACGGCCCGGTTGCGAAAGCGCTATCGGTAGCAGGGCGGATGACAATGAGTAACATGGCAATGGAGATAGGGGCTAAGTTTGGCTTCTTCCAGCCGGACGAAAAACTGAGGAGGTTCCTATCCTCCAGGACAAATAGGAAGTTTGAACTCATCTGCTCGGACAAAGACGCAGTTTATGAGCGCAGTTATGAAATAGATGTGACGGGACTCGAACCCCAGGTAGCCCTGCCTTATACGGTGGACAATGTGAAACCTGTTTCTGAGATAGGCGATGTCAAAATAAACCAGGCGGTGTTGGGTTCATGCACCAACGGGCGGTTGGAGGACCTGAAGATGGCGGCTGATATCGTGAGAGGAAAGAAAGTGGATGCCCACGTACGTTTGCTGGTTTTCCCCGCATCCGTTGAAGTCTACAAAGCTGCATTGCGCCGTGGCATACTGTCCACGCTGATCGAATCAGGGGCGATCATTTGTAACCCCGGTTGCGGCCCTTGTTTCGGTGCTCATATGGGGATACTTTCAGCGGGAGAAACTTGCATAGCCTCCATCAACCGTAATTTCAAGGGCCGCATGGGTAGTCCTGAATCTAAAGTATACCTAGCCTCTCCGGTCACGGTGGCGGCATCTGCATTGGAAGGAAAGATAGCTGATCCAAGGAATCATTAGGAGGTACTGGGATGCTTGTAATGAGAGGAAAAACCTGGAAATTTGGCGACAGCATTAATACAGATTTGATCATACCGTCCCAGTATTGTTGGGATCCGCCAGACGAGTTGAGAAAGCACGCAATGGAACCTGTAAACCCCCGGTTTGCTTCACAGGTGCAAGAAGGTGATGTTATGGTGGCTGGCAAGAACTTCGGCTGCGGGTCCAGCCGTGAAGCGGCGCCCATAGCAATCAAATATGCAGGGGTCAGTGCGGTGGTGGCTGAGTCGTTCTCGCGCATATTTTTCCGCAATGCTATAGCTATCGGGCTGCCTGTCATCGAGTGCTCTGATATAGCGCTTTACAGCGAAGAAGGAGACATGCTGGAAATCGATATTGAGGGGGCGGTTGTAAGAAATATCACAAGGAATAAAACCTTGACGGCCAAACCCTTGCCGGCCGAGATGCTGGAAGTCCTTTTCAAAGGTGGCATAATACCGATCCTAAAAGAGATAGCGAAACAAAATGAATGAATTAATGTGAGTATCATAATCAAATAAAAAAGGAAGATAAACCATGTCCCGGAATAAGACCCATAGCCCCGTGAAAGAGTACCAGACCGGTGGATGGAAAGCCCACTGGATACTCATAATCTGCACTCTGCTACATGCAATCAACTACATGGACAGGGCCGTGCTCACAGTAGTTATTCAACCCATCAAGGCTGAGCTCGGGTTGAGCGATGGTGATATAGGTCTGGCGATCACAGTGTTTACTCTCAGCGTAGCCATTTTTTCCATGCCGATACTTTTCTTGGTGGACAGGTGGAGCAGAAAAAAAATGATATTCCTGATGGCTGTGGGCTGGAGTATTTTCACTTATGCAACGGGACTGGCCAGGAATTTTATCGGCTTATTGCTCCCCAGGATGTTTGTGGGCGTGGGCGAGGCGGGTTTTTCGGGTGGTGGCATAGCTATGATAACGGCTGCTTATCCCAAAGAAAAACACGGCATCATGCTGGGGATCTTTAACATAGGTATAACAATCGGTTTGGCGCTGGGAATGATCATCGGTGGCATAATATCTGTGCGGATGGGGTGGCGCAACGCGTTTCTTATTTTCGCTATACCCGGCGTTATCCTCGGTATCTGCGCCCTGCTTCTCAAGGATTATAAAACGGTCAAGGATATAGATGCCGGCGCCAGCGGTGTCGGCTTTTTCCGGTCGATCGGCGCCCTCTTGAGAATTCCTACGCTCCGCTGGTTTTTCCTGGGCTATGGATTATTGCTTATAATGGGCCAGGCACAGATGTATTGGACAGTCCCGCTGGTGATGAGAGAGTTCACTATTAAAGAGGACGCGGCAGGGTTGATTTTAAGCAGCGGTGTCCCGCTTGCTGTCGCAGGTGCCCTGTCAGGCGGATGGTTCTCCGATCTCTGGCAAAAGAAAAACAGGAAAGGCCGGTTGCTGCTCCCGGGTTGGACGGCTCTTCTGTCCGCAATTTTCCTGGCAACAGGTTTACTTGTACTCCACCTGAATTGGGCAATAGCTGCAGTCCTGGCTGTCCTGTATGGATTTTTCTTTTTTGTTGGCATACCCGCTCTTAGCGCTGTCTCACAGGAAGTCATACCCCCGGCTCATAAGGGGCTTTCATGGGGTATGACCATATTCTGCATGTATATGTTTGGCGGTGCATGGGCGCCCTGGGCTGTTGGCGGTATCTCTGACGCACTTGGGGGTGGCGCCGGTGGGCTTACCCTGGCACTATTCATCTCCTGTATTGGGGGGCTTGCAGCGGCCTTCTGCTTCTTTATGGGATCCAAATCCTACCTGTCCGATGTGGACAAGGTTAAGGATGCCGTCCTCGTAGCTGATAAGTGATTAAGATAGAATCATAAATATTCATTCAGGGAACTACGTCCCGTAGTAACTGCACGTGCAGAGGTGGCGTTGACAGTTTCGTTGCACAGGCATATTATGCTGGCCAGGGGAATAAGGGCTGATAATCGGTTTTGTGGAGAATTGAAATAGGAAATTCCGGTTTAAAGTAGGAGGCATTATGCAGCAGCTCACACTTGGTAAAAAGCTTTCATACGCCATGGGAGGCATGGCTCTCAACCTGGCCAACCTGGTAATCTCGCAATGGCTGCTGAAGCTCTACGTTCCCAGCAAGGACACAGCCCTGGTAGCCGTGACACTGTTTTCGATCATCTTCCTGATCGGGAGGGTCCTTGACGGAATTAGCGAACCCATCGCCGGTTTCCTGAGCGACCACTGGCGCTCCAAACGCGGTAGGCGCATCCCGTTTATCATGGCCATGACGCTGCCGGCGGCGCTGATCACCTTTCTGCTGTGGATTCCGCCCTTCCCCAATGAAATGCACTGGCTCAATGCCGTGTGGGTATTCGCGCTGGTGCAACTTTTTTTCATCTGCTGGTCGCTGCTGGCCAACCCCTACCTGGCCCTGTTGCCCGAGATCACCACTGATTTAAAGGAGCGCGTGAATATCTCTACCATGCAGGCAGTATTTTTGATGATAGGAACGTTGATTTTCGCGGTCATGGGTCCCATCAAAGACGCGCTGGGATGGATCGGCATCGGTATAGTGACCGGGGGGCTTACCATCCTTTCATTCACCCCAACCGTGCTTGCCATAAAGGAAAAACCGTCGGACGGTGATGTGACGCCACAGGAATCACTGAGGTTCGGCACGATATTCGACTGGGCCAGGACCACACTGAAGAACAATGCCTTCGTTTACCTGCTGGCCGCGACGGCCTTCCTGTGGTTCTCCCTGAACATGGTAATTCTTATGGTGCCCTTCTGGGTTGAGTATGTCCTCGGCATGACCGACCGTGAGGTGGTGTTGCTCATGGCGCCGCTGCTGGGGTCCAATATCATCTTCTTTTTTGTGTTTAATTTCCTCGCTAAGAAGTACGGAAAATATGCCATATTCCTTTTGACGCTCGCCAGCGCCGCCGTGACCATGCCGTTGCTGTACCTGGTTGGCGTGCTGCCCTTCGGCGACAAAATGGCGCAGTCCCAGGTAGTCATGGCACTGATCGGCATACCCGTGGCGGGGATCATGATACTCCCCTTCGCCCTGCTGGCCGATGTGATCGATTACGACGAGCAGCTCACCGGGAAGCGGCGCGAGGGCATATACGTAGGGGTGCAGGCCTTCTTCCAGAAGATCGCCATCGGGATCTCCATCGCCGTGGCGGCGGCTTTGATGTACGCGGGCGGCGATTTGAAGCCCACGGAACTGGGCCTCAAGCTTATCTCCCTGACTGCCGGGGCCTTCGCAGTGATTTCATTCCTGGTCTTCCTGCGCTATCCCATCCGGGAAAAGGACGGGAAAGCATACTTGAAGCAATAAATCAGGCTGCGGTCCCTTCAGCCCGGTAAAAGGCTTTTTACTTCTTGAGTTTCCGGCAGGCGGTTATGCTTTGCGATGAAGCGGTAGAGACGCGCTGATGCCGTCTCGCTGCGCTCAAGAGTGTCCATGTTCACCTGGTAGAGGCCGAACTTCGGTGCGAATCCCTTGGCCCACTCCCAGTTGTCGGTGAGGCTCCAATACATGAAGCCGAAGATGGGACAGCCCTCCCCGATCAGGCGGTGCACCCAGGCCAGGTGGTCCAGGATAAACCCCGGCCGGCGGTCGTCTTGGGCGTCGGCCAATCCGCTCTCGGCGATCATGATGGGGATGTTCCCGTAGCGGCGCGAGACCGCCTTGCAGATGTGGTACATCCCCTCGGGATATATCTCCCATCCCATGTCGGTCACCGGGTAGGCGGAATAACTTGTGCGGTCGATCATTCCCTGTTTCAGCGGGTTGAACGCAAGGATCTCGCGCGTGTAATAGTTGACGCCTATCCAGTCCAGCGTGCCCTTCAGCGTGTCGCTGCTCTCCCTGACCCTGGGGCCCAGGAGAACGTTGATATCGATAACGCCGCTGTGGATGGCGTCCAGGAAATTCCAGTTGAATATCCTGTCGGTCTGGCCGGTGACGACGCGGTCCATGAAGAAGCCCTTCGGCTGGTAATGAAAAAAGAAATAGATGATCCCGACCCTGGGAATTTTCACCACCCCATTTTCTTCAACCGTCCCGTGTTCCTTGATGATGTGATAGGCCCTGGCATGGGCATGGATGAGCGTCCGGTAGATTTGCAGCGCAAGCTTGAGGTCCTTTTTGTTGGGCGGAATGTCTCCCAGTCCATACCCGGCCAGGGCATAGATCTGTGAATCGATCATGGTGCTCCAATAGTCGATATATTTGGCGAAGCGGACCGCGCACTCCCGGACAAAGGCCTCCCAGCGCTCCATCACCGCGGGGTTTTCCCAGCCCCCCATGTCCGCGGCCCATAGCGGCAGCGTAAAATGCCAGACATTGAAGAATACCGTGAAGCCCTTGGTTTTCAGCGAAATTAGCATGGCTTCATAGTGCTTCCAGGCGTCCACGTCATAGATACCCATATGCGGTTCCACGCGGCTCCATTCGATGCCAATGCGGTGCGCATTCTGGCCGTCGCCTTTCGCGAGCTCAAAATCGCTCTCATAGCGGTTGTAGAAATCCACGCAGCGGCCGCAGACATCGCCATTCTCTATGGGCGAAGGCTTCTGCATCTCCCAGCGTGCCCAGTCATTGTTCAGGTTCCCGCCCTCATGCTGGTAGGCATCCTCCCCCGTGCCCCACAGGAAGCCATCGGGGAATGGCTGGCCCTGTACGGGCAGCTTCTTTGATGGCGGATGAACGCGAAAGTTCCCGTAGACAGCCGCAGCGGCAAGTACGGCGGCGAAGATGACAATTGTGCAAACTATAAAATACATTTATGCCCGCCCGGATAATTCGCTAATCGCTAATGCCCATGAACCGGTGGGGTGTAACCGGGGTTATATGTGTGTATTACGTCCATTATTCAGGTTAGTACAGGGAAATGTCAATTCAAAGTCGCTTCCAATACCAGATGAGGCTGGGGAAAATGTCAGAAGCTGAAATATTTGCTGAAAAGTAATATTCTATATACATAGAAATGGAGGTGAAAAAATGAAGCGTTACCTCTCGTTTGACATAGAAACCGCCAAAGTACTGCCGCCTGATGTCAGGGATGTCTTGAAACATCGGCCGCTGGGGATTGCCTGCGCCACTGCAGTTGCTGAAGACGACACCACTAAAACCTTCCGCTGGCATGGATGGGACTCAAACAAATGTCCGGCGGGCCAAATGACGCCCAAAGAAGCTGAGAAGATGGTAACCGATTTAATGGAATTGTCGGCTAAAGGCTACACGTTGCTTACCTGGGGAGGTACCCATTTCGATTTCGATGTCATCGCTGAAGAGTCAGGAAGAGTAAACGAGTGTGCAGCATTGGCAAAAAACCATGTTGACATGCTCTTCCATATCTTCTGCTCACTGGGTTACTTTGTAAGCCTTCAGAAAGCTGCGGAAGGGATGAGATTGCCTGGTAAGAAAGCCGGCATTTCAGGTGCACTCGCTCCTGAAATGTGGGCGGCAGGCCAACACGAAGAAGTCCTTGAATATTGCCTGCAGGATGCACATTTAACGCTTCAGGTCGCCAGGCAGTGCGAACAAAGCCGGCGGTTGGCCTGGATAACTCAACGTGGCAGTAAGAAAGAACTGGCACTCCCAAATGGGTGGTTAACAGTGCAAGAGGCATGTCGTCTTGCTCTTCCGGATACCTCATGGATGGATGCCCCTATATCACGCGATAACATTATCCGGTGGCTTGGCAAGGCCTTATAGGAATCGAACCACTGCCCCTGGTTGCAACACTTCAGGGTTTATGTTAAAAATAGGGCGGTACGCTGGATGGCCGTCCGTTACTCTAAGGCTGCAGGCAGGACGCAGGGGAAACCGGCGGTTCCTGTAACCGCGTAAATATTTTATCAAGGAGGCAGGTTGTGACTGAACAGGTGGGATCGGCAAAGGTACTGGGAGATTTTTTTAAAAAGCACGCGGCGGAGAGGGCCGGGCAGGAGGCTATTTTATGCAAGGGCAGAAGGTTTACCTGGGCTGAGTACGACAGGCAAACTGACCTGGCCGCCATGGGGTTGATCAAAATGGGGGTCAGGCGCGGGGACCGTGTAGGCATATACATCCCCAATTGGCCGGAATTCCTCTTCACCTACATGGGCGCGGCCAGGATAGGTGTGGTGGCCGTGCCGGTGAGCTGGAGGTTCAGCCCCCAGGAGATCAAATTCATCGTCAACAACGCCGGGATATCGGTGCTGGTCATGGCCGACGGCTTCATGGGCATGGATTTTATCAAGAACCTTGCATCCATCCGCGCTGAGTTGCCCGGCCTTAAACATGTGGTACTCTTAACCGGGGGAAAGGCGGCAGACGGCATGATCCCTTATCAGGATTTCCTGGCGGAGCCGGGGCCCGGTCTGGCCGCTTTTAAGAAAGCCGTCGAACCATCGGACCCGGTGCTTTTCCTCTTCACCTCCGGCACCACGGGCGTGCCCAAGGCGGCCGTCCTCACGCACCGGAACCTTATTGCCTATTCGGACGGACAGATAACAGCATCCGGGTTTGAGCGAGCCGGCGAGACGCTGCTGCTGAATATACCGCTGAACCACGTGGGAGGGGCCGTCATGGCCGTCATCGCCTGCCTCAATGCAGGCAACAAGCTGGTCATGATGGACATGTTCGACCCCGAGAAAACACTGCAGCTCATCCAGGACGAAAAGGTCACTGTCATGGGGCAAGTCCCCGCGCAGTATGCCATGGAGCTGCTCAATCCCAACGTGGACAAGTACGACTTGAAATCGATTAAAACGGCCATAGTGTCCAGCCAGCCCTGCCCCTCCGAACTTATCCTCGCCATTAAAAGCAAGATGGGCGTGATGCCGCAGAATGCTTATGGGCTGACCGAGGTCAGCGGCGCCATAACTTTCACGCGGCTCGAGCACGGGGAGGAGAAACTCAAGCACACAGTGGGCATGGCCATACCCGGAATCGAGCTGGCTATCATGGACATGGATGCCAATAGCCTGCCGCCGGGCACGGTGGGCGAGATAGCCATCAAGGGCGACGCCGTCATGAAGGGCTATTGGAAGCGCCCTGATGAGGACGCCCGTGTATTCGATAAGAAGGGTTTCCTTCACACCGGCGACATGGGCAAGCTGGATAGCGACGGCTACCTGACCATCGTGGGCAGGAAGAAAGAGATGTATATACGCGGCGGCGAAAATGTCTACCCGCCCGAGATCGAGGAGGCTGTATCGCAGCATCCCGACGTTTTCATGGTGGCCGTCGTGGGCAGGCCTCACCCTGTTTACGGCGAAGTGGGCAGGGCTTACGTCATACTCAGGCCGGGGAGCAGTCCCACGCCCGAGATCATAAAGGCTTTCCTCAGGGACCGGCTGGCAGGCTACAAGATACCTGAAGATATCTCGTTCAGGGATCAGTTGCCGCTGACCCTGCTGGGCAAGGTCAAGAAGCTCGACCTCTATAAGGAGATAGAGCAGGAATTCCCCAAAAAGTAACCGGGGCTATATGCAGCATTTCGACGCCATAGTGGTTGGAGCGGGCATCGCCGGACTGGGCACGGCCGGGCTCCTGCAAAAGCAGGGGCTTAAGACCCTGGTGCTGGAAAAGAGCCGGACGCCGGGCGGCAGGGCCAAAACAAGGATCCTGCCGGGGGGCTGGCGCGTGGACTCGGGCACGCACTGCGTGGATAACGGTGACCGCTCGGCCTGCGCAGACCTGCTGGGCAGGATCGGGGCGGAAATAGGCTGGTCCCGGCCCGTTCAGGGCCTGCACGTCTTCGATGGCGACCGCTGGAAGGGCATGACGGAGTATTTCAACCTGTCTGCGGCCGAACTGCAGCAGTTGACCGGCCTTGAGAACAGCTTTGCCCCCATGACCGAAAATGAGATTGACAGGCTGGACCTGGTATCCCTGGCCGATTTCATAAAAGAAAGGGGCCTTTCAACAGCAGTCGCGAAATACCTTAAGATCATGGGAATGGTACAGACCACGCTGACCGATGACAAAAAGATATCGGCAGGCGAGTTTGTCTCGATCTACCGCGAGGGCATGCAGTGCGGGGGAGGGTTCGGCAGGCTCGCGAATGTGCAGATGCCGCTGGGGGGCATCAGCACCATGATCAATGCCATGGCCGAAGCGTGTAATAACCCGGGCTGCCAGATACGCCTCTCGGCCCCTTTGAAAAAGGTGCGCATAGATGGCGAAGGAGTGCAACTGCTGGTGGATTCAGAAACCCTGCGGGCGCCCGCCGTTGTGCTGGCTTTACCAATCTGGCAGATCAGCGGACTGGTGGAGACCGATGACACCCCTTTGCTGCGGCAGTGGCAGGAGAGGATGTATAACCTGAGAGACGAGACCAGCGCCTCTATGGGTTTCACCATCGGCACTAAACGTCCGCTTTTCACGGAGCCGGTTTATCTTTCCGCCTGGCGGCTGCCCGATGTTGGCCTGCCGCTGCAGATTCTGGGACACACCAACTTCGACGAAACGGTAGCGCCGCCCGGTCATATGATCGCCTTTATCGGCGCCCCCTGCACTCCCGCGCAGGCCAGGGATGAGGATTTCAGGAAGCTCACACTGGAAAGATTCTGGCAGACCGTGAAAAAAATGTTTCCCTCCGTTGAGGACGACCTGGTATGGAAAGTCGATGGGCATTATGTGGGTATCGATGGACTGGGCAGGTCACCCGGGCTGACGGGAAAATACAGGCCACCCGTGGCCATGCCCGGCAGGCAAGGCCTGTACTTCGCCGGGGACTGCTTCACCGGGCGAGGGGTAGGCATGAACGCAGCGGCCAACTCGGCCATGCTCTGCGCAGAACGGATTAAAGCCGATATAGCCGGCTTGATAGAGGGAAGTGACCGGCGATGAACACGCAAGATTATATAAAACTCGAAAACGAATACGGTGCGACGAACTATAAGCCACTGGACGTAGTCCTGACACGGGGCAGGGGCGTCTGGGTATGGGACGTGGAAGGCAACCGCTACTTGGACTGTCTATCGGCGTACTCCGCGGTCAACCAGGGACATTGTCATCCCAGGATAGCCGCCGTTATGCGGGAGCAGGCTGAAAAGCTGACCTTGACCTCGCGTGCCTTCCGCAACGATCAGCTCGGTCCCTTCTACGGGGAGTTGTGTGAGTTGACGCATTCACACACTGCCCTCCCCATGAATAGTGGGGCTGAGGCGGTGGAATCATGCATCAAGGCCGTCAGGAAATGGGGCTACCAGGCCAAGAAGGTCCCCGATGGCCAGGCTGAGATCATTGTCTGCGAAAACAACTTCCACGGCCGGACGGTGACGATTGTGGGGTTCAGCACGGAGCCGCAATACCGCAACGGCTATGCGCCGTTTACACCCGGATTCAAGATCATTCCTTTTGGCGACGCGCAGGCCCTGGAAAAGGCTATTACATCAAATACAGTAGCCTTCCTGGTGGAGCCGATCCAGGGTGAGGCGGGTGTGATCGTGCCGCCCGCCGGGTATTTGAAGGAAGTCCGCCGCATCTGCACGCAGCACGACGTTATCTTAATGACCGATGAGATCCAGACCGGGCTGGGACGCACGGGCAGGCTGCTGGACGAAGAATACGAGGGCATCGAAGCGGATTTGACCGTGATCGGGAAGGCGCTGTCCGGCGGCTTCTACCCGGTATCCGCGGTACTTTCCAATAAGGAGGTGCTGGGAGTATTCCAGCCCGGGGACCACGGCAGCACGTTCGGAGGAAATCCCCTGGCCTGCGCCGTGGCCCGCATGGCGCTCAGGGTACTGGTTGAAGAAGGAATGGTCGAGAACTCGGCACGCATGGGTGAATACCTGATGGTTCAACTGCGCCGGATCTCCAGCCCGTATATAAAGGAAATAAGGGGCCGGGGCCTGCTGGTTGGAATGGAGTTGCACAAGGAGGCGGGCGGCGCCAGGCGTTTCTGCCAGGCATTGATGGGTGAAGGGCTATTGTGCAAGGAGACTCACGAGAACGTAATCCGCTTTGCACCGCCGCTCATTATTCAGCAGGACGATATCGACTGGGCACTGGAGCGGATCGAGCGCGTGCTGACCACGTTGTGAGGTGTTGAAATGGCCGGGATGACGAAGAGAGCAAGGATAAAGGCAGCGCTGGCCGGGGAAAAGGTGGACCGTGTACCCGTTGGCTTCTGGAGGCATTGGCCGGGCGATGACCAGAAACCTGATTCGCTGGCCCTGGTTGCGCTGGACTTCCAGCACAGGTACGACCTCGATTTTATCAAGGTACCCGTTTCATCGGTCTATTGCGTGGAGGACTACGGCGTAACGCACACCTACAACGGCAGCTACATGGGCGACCGTGAGTATTTGGAGCGTGTAGTCAAGCGCGTGGAGGACTGGGACCATATTCACCCGCTCGATGTACATAAGGGTACCTACGGCTGGAGCCTGGAGGCGCTGCGCATGATCATAGAGCAAAAAGAGGCCGATACCCCGGTAATCTTCACCATGTTCAACCCGCTGTCCATGGCCGCCTATCTGGCTGGTGACGAGACTTTGCTGGTGCATTTGCGCAGCGAGCCGCAGCGGGTGCTGCGCGCTCTTGACGCGCTGGCGGAGACCAGCGCCCGTTTCGTCCGCGCCGCGCTGGCAGAGGGATGTGATGGTGTCTTTCTCTCCACACGTTTTGCCAGCTACGAGCTAATGAACGAAGAGGAATACCGCCGGTTCGGCCGTCCCGGCGACACGGCGGTCCTGGCGGCTGCCTCCGAGGGTGGCTGGTTCAATGTGTTGCACCTGCACGGCCAGCATCCCATGTTCATCCCGTTGTCGGATTACAGCGTACAGGCGGTTAACTGGCATGACCGCGCCGCCTGGCCCGGCCTTGCCGAGGGCGGTAAACTCGTTGGGCATGCCGTCATGGGAGGTGTAGAGCAGTTCAAGACACTCCACCTGGGAAGCGCAGAGGAAGTCAATGCCCAGGTCCACGACGCCATCGAGCAGACGCGCGGCCTGCGCCTTATAGTGACAACCGGCTGTACCTACCCCCTGGGTGTCCCGCACAGCAATCTGCTGGCCATGAGGAAGGCCGTTTAAAGCCTTACCTCACCAGTATATTGCCGCCCACTATAGAGAGGGTGTCGTTAGTGCCGTCCTCTATCAGTCCTGCACGGGCGTCGCGGAATAATTTCTCAATGGAGAGATCCTTGCTCAAGCCCAGCCCGCCGAAAATCTGGACGGCTTCCGTTGCCACCTTAAAAGCGCAGTTCGTGGAATAAACTTTGGAGGCGATGGAATGGTGAGGGGAGGGCGGGAACGTTTTGGTGTTATATACCATTACGCTTCTGGAAAACGCGCGGCAGACCTCGACCATGGAAAACATATCGAAGAGCCTGGACTGTATCCAGGCGTGCTCGCACAACCTCCTTCCACCCTGAACCCTCTCCTTAGTATATTGGAGTGCCAGGTCGTAGCAAGCCTGGGCCAGGCCTGTAAAGAACGCCCCCATGCCCATATTGGCATTCGCCAGCGTCAGCTCGCCAACGATCTCATAGGCAGTCTGGTCAATGATCATCTGGTCTCCCGGACATACGACGTTATCGAAGAAGATCTCGCCCTGCGGCAGTTCCCTCTGGCCCAGCTTGTCCAGCGGCTTGCCGCGGCTTACGCCGGGCTGATTGAGGTCAAGCACACAGGCGCCTCCACCGGCCATGCCCATCTCCGGCACGAGATTGACGGAGAGCATAATATTGGTGGCAACCGGCCCGTTGGAAACCCAGGCAGCCTTCTGGCCGTTGATTATCCAGTCCGTACCTCTTTTCACCGCTTTACATTGCTGCGTAATATTTTTGTTGTGATAAATATCCGTGCCCATCATCAGGCTATCGGACCCATGATCGGGCTCGGTAGCGCCCCAGCAGCTGATTATGCCGGCGTCTTTACAGTTAACAAAGGGGGTGTAAAACTTATCTATCAACCGGGGGTTACCCACCGTCTGGGCCGCCGTAGCGCAGAAAAAACTGACACCCAGGGCGACGGCAAAACCCACGCTGCCGTAGGCCAGTTCCTCCCACAGGATGTGAAGCGCTACAGGGTCCTGCGCCAGACTGCCGGGATGGCCCGTCAGGGCAGCCGTATGATATCCGTTCTCATACATCCTGGCCATCGTCTGCCAGTAGAGGGAACCTTTCTCAATCACCTTTTCGGGCGGCAGTTTATCCAGCGCTAAAGCGGCTGGCCGCAGCACCTCCACGGCGAATTTATGCACTTCGGCCTTGAGCTGGAGGTGCTGCTCGGTAAGGGTCACGTCTAAATCAAGATATGCCATTGCAAGCTCCTGAATATGGGGAAATCTTTACCGGCCATGGCTTCTACCTCCCATCATTGCGAATATTTCTCAACAGTTTATCAGGCCAAACGCTTTAAGGGAAGGACACTCGCTCCCATGTATCCGGTCATTTGCTGATTTACTGTATAATTTACTTGTAAGTATCAGTTATTTAGCATGTGCAAGCGCTTGCTTCAAAATAACAGGTAAACAGGAGGGCCGAGATGGGTTTCGTTCAAAGTTGGGAAGATCTGGCTAAAGTGGCTGAAGCGCGCCGGACAGCCGAGTTCTATGGTGCTGAAATGTTGACGGTAATGTGGGAAACAAAGCCGGAAATCGTTGAACGCCTGTTGCCTGCTCCGCTGGCGCCGGCCACTAAACCCATCGCCACCGCCTTCGTAGCCTATTATCCCAAAACCAGCTTCGGGCCTCCCTACTATGAGGGTGCCCTGTTCCTCAGTGCTGTTTACGACGGCATCGAGGGCAATTACTGCCTCGCCATGCCGGTAACCGGTGACCTGGCCATGGCCGCCGGCCGGGAGGTATTTGGATACCCTAAGAAAATGGCTAATATCCAATTAAAAAGAAACGGCAGCACCATGGAGGCAAGCATAGAACGGCACGGCCTGTGCTTTTTCAAGCTCCACGCCAGGCTCACCGGCACGCCCAATACCAGTGAATTTACAGATATTGTTCTTAACTCATCTTCCGAAGAAGGGACCGTGTGCTATAACGTCAAGCATTTCTTTGCTTCGGATGGCGGCGGCTTCGACTATAACCCGCGTCTCATCAGGGAAAGGGTAATCCTGCGTCCCAAATTGGCCGAACTCGGTGAAGCAGAGGTGGAGCTATCGCATTCTGAGTACGATCCATGGGCAGAGGTTGAGATCGTCAGGATGCTTGGAGCAGCCTACGCAGTCGGCGACAATACCATGCTGAAGGGTGACGTTGTAGCGGAGCTGGACCCCATCGCGTTTGCGCCCTATGCGTTCCTAAAATGGGATGCCCCATACTTCTTGACCGGCTCCGCCTGATTATCGCCCGGCCAGCGCCCAATGTTATGTACAATCATGCATATTTGACATTTTATGAGCGCTACCGCAGTATAGCATCCCAACGCCTAACAACCCGGGCTATGCCCCACTGGATGGGTACTGGCGAAATTTACGAAAATCCCTCATTCCTTTAATCCATAACTTTTCCGTGAGACGGGGAAATAGACGGTCCAAATGGCGTGCCACCCGGATAGGCATCGGAAATATAATCATTGCTTTGTTTTTCAAAACACCATCCAGGATAATAGGCACCGCTTGCGAAATATCCATCGCGTTTGCGACAATATCATTCATACATTCCCGTGAGACATTGACCAGGGTTGCAGCATCTAAGAGGTTTGTTCGAATATACCCGGGGCATATCGCGCTCACTTTTACTCCCAAATCCGCACCCTCACAGCGTAGTGAAAGCGAAAGGCCGATAACCGCATGCTTGCTTGTGCCGTAAGGGGCGTTTCCCGGTTGAGGCAGGAATCCTGCTGCGGATGCCGTATTAACAATATGTCCAAACCCCTGCTTTGCCATCACCTGGTAACCCAGAATAGACCCGTAAAGGACGCCGTTTAAGTTCACATCCAGGACTTTTCGCCATTGCTCCAAAGTAATATCACGCGCGTCGCCTCCAACGGCGACTCCGGCGTTATTAAAAAGGTAGTCGAGGCGGCCATATTTTGAGACTGCCTCATCAATAAGATTTTTGACCTCGTTCTCCTTTGAAACATCTACACGCATCGAGTGTGCTTTTCCTCCACTTTGCACTATTGCCGAAGCTACTTGCTTCGCATTAGCCTCATTGATGTCTGTGACGAATACAATTGAGCCTTGTTTCGCTATCTCCTGGCACAAGGCCCGCCCTATGCCGGAACCTCCCCCGGTGATAACTGCAACCTTGTCCTTAAATTGTTCCATCAAAAACAACTTCATTTAATGTTGACTTAACTGTAAAGCCTGACGAAAAGTGTACTACTAAGTGCCCATTTTCATTGTATCAGGGACTACCGGCGTGGCCCCTAATAATTAGTCCCGCATTAACGTTAGGCTGGGAGTTTTTACTGCACATTGAATTGTAAAGTTATCTCTATTTACTTGTTCTGACCTGCCCCAATAATTATAGCACTCTTAAGTTAGACTGAAGTTCTACAGTAGATAAAAATTGCGAAGCTATTTTCCAATAGTTTTCAGTCTTTGGCACTACATTTTGCAGTGAAAACAGAATTCTGAAGCTGGGAAGGCAGTAAAAATGGCTCTAACTGTAGGCTTCAGTATCAGGGTTACCAACGTGGCGGCGGGCAACGGTTACATTTTAGAGCGCTGATGGGACAAAGTTTGTCTCGTGAGCCGAGTTCAGTTCAACCTAATGTTTACCCGTTTTGCCAGGCTCACATAAGTATTAACTACGTCGGAATCGTATAGCTTGCCTTTATTAGTTTCAAGCTCTTCGATCGCCTTTTCTATACTTACCGGCGTGTGGTAGGAGCGTTTAGAGACCATAGCCTGCACTACATCCGCAACCGCGAGTATTTTGGACTCAAGCAGCATCTGATCTCCTGAAAGTCCCTGCGGATAGCCAGTGCCATCCAGACGTTCGTGGTGCTGGTGTATTACCTGGGCAATATCCCAGGGGAAATCTAAGGGCTTCAAGATTGAATAACCTGTTTGAGGGTGCAACTTGACCACTGCTTGCTGCATATTATTCAGCTTGCCGGGCACATTAAGTATCTTAGGGGAAATCATTAGCTTACCTATATCATGAATTTGAGCTGCCAGGAAAACGCAGTTTATAAACTCGTTATCCTCGGACATTTCCTGCGCTATAGCTTTGACCAGTAACGCTACCTCTGACTGGTGGCCTGCGGCATGTGGATCATGCGCATCGACTATGTTTTCAATAACCTGCGCCAGGTTGGCAATAACCCTTGACGATTTATTATCATATTGATTCATGCCGGCCGCACCACCGAACTTTGAGCAAATGCCACGCAACTCAGAACCTGATGATTTTTCATAATATTGACTCATGCCTGTTACCCCCAATATATAATTTGAACCAACCATGCATTGATAAGTGTGGTTACCAAGGAAGATCACACATGTAACTCATACTCTAAACCCTGCTGATTTTTATATTCGAGCAATCACTGCTATTCAAGTCAGTATCACATGAATCAATGACAAATCCAATGGCCATTTGGTTAAAATTAGTGACCCATTTGGTTAAAATTAGCAATAATTGTGACCACTGCCTGCTCGTTGGTATTCTAAAGGTAGACCCGGCGCATTATGATATTCAGCAGCAGCAGCCGCAATAAGCGGGAGAAAATGCTTGAAAAGCAGTTACAAGATGTGTAAAAGAAGCTGGATCGTTTATACAGTGCACTTGAGACGGGCAGACTAACACTGGACGGATTGGCACCCGGGATTAAAAGCCTTGTCAATAACAAAGCCGGGCCGGAGAATGCTTTACATAAAGATAAGAGCGTGATTACTGAAAGTCGGATGGAAATCAAAGACATAGGCCGAGTGCGGATTTACCTTTCAGACCTCAGGAAGTCGCTGGATATGTCACCGGTAGAACAGAAGAAAGAGCTGCTGCGGTCATTCATAAGTAGCATCGGTGCCGGCAGGACCTGTGATGTGACACACTGACTGGTCTGTTAAAATAGGGTCGAATTGGTGAATTTGAACTTGGTAGGCCGTACAGGAATCGAACCTGTGACCAACTGATTAAAAGTCAGATGCTCTACCAACTGAGCTAACGGCCCCCGTGCTGGACCCGGCGGATCCCCGGGAAACAGCAAAAAGTTTATCATATTCCACGACCAACACCAAAGTACAACAGTGAAAACGGCCCGGGCAACCAGTCGCCGGTCAAATCATGGGTAAGGGTTGCCAGGTAACAGGTTAATACCAATTTTCAAAGGGGAAAGGAACAATTTGGAGCGGGTGAAGGGATTCGAACCCTCGACGTCTTGCTTGGGAAGCAAGCACTCTACCGCTGAGTTACACCCGCGAATATCAATTTATATTAGTTTTAAAATCCCCAACCTGTCAAGTAGCCGGTAACTATACCTTTTCCAACCACGTCGGTACCCGTATCTCAGATTCTGAAAGTTCTTCAGGTATATAGGGCTTAATATCAAGAACTGGGGTGCCATCTATAGCATCAAGTCCCGTAACTGATAAAATATTAGATTCCCGCTTAATAAGTTTAACTACAGTGATGCCAATGGGATTTGGGCGTACGGGGCTGCGGGTGGCAAAGATCCCCGTAAGAGGTAGCGAAATATCTTTGCGCGGGTGTACTTTAACCATAGAACGCTGAATAGTCCTTATTTTGTGCAGCCAGAATATGACGATTATATGCGAAAATGATTCTATACCATCCAATGCTCTGCTATAGCGCGGCGCTATGATCAAATCAGACACTGAATCCCTTGCATCTAATCGAGCCGGTTGCTTAAAACCATTCACAACGATGCCGATTGACCTTAAATTATATTGCACAGGGCAAGTATATCGCATTTATTAGTTGGGATAAATAGCCCATATTTCTTGAACATGGCAGCCAATCCGATATACAATCAGCAAAAATATCACCGGTTGAACCAGGAGAAAAATATGCCAAAGCCTGCGCTTGATTACCTGTTTAACCCCGGATCAATGGCCATAGCCGGCGTTTCAGCGGATATGGCCAGGCCAAGCCCGGCACAATGGTTTTTAAAAAGCCTGATTAATTTTGGGTTTAAAGGCCGGGTATACCCTCTGCACCCTGCAGGCGGTGAAATCTACGGTATGAAAGTCTATAAAAACGTTCAGGACATACCGGGAGAAGTGGACTACGTTGTATCAGCCATACCTGCCAGGTTTACCCCGCAGCTAATAGAGGACTGTGGGACCAAAGGTGTAAAAGCAGTACATCTTTTCACATCCGGTTATGGTGAAATCGAGGCTGAAATCGGCAAGCAACTCGAGGTAGAAGTACTGAGAATTGCCCGTAGAACAGGGGTCCGCCTGATAGGTCCGAACTGTATGGGCCTTTATTGCCCGGCTTCGGGGCTGACCTTTGCCGGTGATTATCCTGATCAACACGGTTTCCCGGTGAGGCCAGGGCCACTGGGGCTAATCTCCCAGAGCGGAGGTAATTGTATATTCTGTATACGTGAAGCGACGGTGCGGGGAGTATTCTTCAGCAAGGCCATAAGCTATGGTAACGCGGTTGACCTGAATGAATGTGACTTACTGGAATACATGACGGATGACCCTGATACAAAATTAATTGCAATGTATATTGAAGGCGTCAAGGACGGCCGGCGCTTTATGAGAGCACTAAAGCGGGCTGTCAGCCTGAAACCGGTGATAATAAATAAGGCCGGCAATACAGAAACAGGCGCGAGGACCTGCTCATCTCATACGGGAGCGATTGCAGGGTCTGCCGGCACCTGGCAGGGCCTCTTGCGCCAGGTTGGGGTAACCCAGGTTGGAAGTATGTCGGAATTAGTTGACATAAGTGTTGCTTTTGCCAGGATGCCTGTTCCCGCCGGCAGAAATGTTGCTGTGGTAGGCAGTGGGGGAGGGGTTGGCGTACAGGCCGCGGATGAGATAACGCAGGCAGGCCTGCATTTACCGGTCTTACCATCTGATATCCGGGAAAAGTTGCACAATATTTACGGGACGGAAGCCGGCGCCATATTCAGGAATCCGGTAGATGTACCACCTTTAGCAAGTAAGGAAATGTATATTAAGGCAGTTCAAGCTATCGCCGATTCAGATCAGATTGATGTTATTATCATGCATTTTCCCTTCGATTTGTGGGCACTCGCACACAGGACAATCTTAGTAGCGCCTTTTACTGAAGTTGTGAGCGAGCTTAGCCAGACAATTAGGAAACCTTTAGCCATAGTCCTGCATTATTGCGTATCAGCTAATGCAAGGAAGCTGGCTGATGAAGTCCAGGAAAAAATTGTAAACCTGGGACTGCCGGTATTCCCATCTATTCCAAGAGCATCTCAGGCTATAAATAAATATATTCAATATAACGAAAGGCATAATGTAAATAAACCATAGAAGGATGATTTTAGGGAGGCAAAAAAATATGAAATGTTGGCGGGCTAAATTGATCGCTGCCGTTGCCTTATTGGGTGTTGGGATAATTTTGGAGGCAGCTATTGCGCCCCCGGAGTGGCAATATCCTGGAAGTCTACTTTGAGAAGAATAAGACGACTATAAAGGTACTGCCATATTACATTTGTAAATGAGTGTGGACGGACCCCGCTAAACCCGGATAACTGAGCTTAGGGATTACCGGTTTGTATAGTTGCCAGTTGCCACTGATTTAGACCATCGCTCCGGATCACATCAAGCCGGTACTGAAGTACAGTCCAAAATATTTCCTGCGGATAGTCTATAATGGTGGGTATGCAGGGCGGTAGTAGTGTGATTAAAGTGATACCCGTCAGAGTAATTGCGGATTGAACTGGGAAATCCCGCTTAAAATTATTGTATATTTCCAGGGAGGTTGAAATGAGCAAATACGAGGTCAGGGGCAAAAACGTACTTATCACCGGCGCGGCTTCAGGTATCGGCAGGGAATTCTCCAGCCTGTTCGCAGCGGATAGCGCCAACCTGGTGCTGGATGACCTGCCGGCCAAAAAAGAGGTACTGGCTCAATGGGCCAAAGAGCTCGCCGATAAATACAAAGTCAATACCTGGTCATTCCACATCGACCTTTCCACCGAAAATGGCCCTGAGCAGCTATATGCTTCAGCCAAGGCAGCGGCGGGTTCGATAGATGTGCTGATGAACGATGCCGGCACGCTGGAATACGGTAACTTCGCGGATATTGATTACGCCAGGCAGGTCTTCATGGTCAAAACCAATGCGCTGGCGCTATTTAAGCTGACCTGGCTGGCGCTGCAGGATATGAAAAAGGCCGGCAGCGGCAGGATAATCAACCTGTCATCATGCTCTGCTTTCCAACCTACCCTTTACCATGCCGCCTACGGCGCCAGCAAGGCCTTTGTCCAGAGCCTGAGCGAGACTGTTAATGCTGAACTGTCAGGCACCGGTATCAAGGTTTTCGCTTTCAGCCCACCCTACACTAAAACACCCCTGCTCAAGGCTGCCAACCTGCCCGAAAAGCTGCGCTGGTTCGCCATCAGCGGCCTTTGGGACCCGGCTGTTATCGCCCAACAAGGTTATAAAGCCTTCAAGCAGGGCAAGACCACTTTCATCCCCGGGCCTATCAATTGGCTGATGCACTCGGTCATTGTGCGCCTGACGCCGCATAACCTGCTGAACATGATTTCTAAAATTATGATGAAAGAGTGATAATTGTGCAAGCCACAATTTCATAATCAAAATAATTACCGAGGAGGAGGTCAGATGGCCGTATTTGAGACAACTGAAAAAATGTACGAGGTGCTGGGCACGCTATTCGGAAGCCTGGTCAACGATCCCACGGTGGGGCCGAAATTCATTGAGGCCGACATAGTCATCAAGTTCACTATAGATCACCCGGACGGCGCTATCTGGTTGACCCGGGAGGGGAAGGTGATCTGCGGCGCGGCCGATTTAAAGCCGACCATCGAGATGTGGCTGAGCGGGGATACCTGCCACCGGTTCTGGTTGCAGCAGGTCACCATGCCGGTGGGCCTGGCCAAGGGGCTGCTGAAGGCCAAGGGTCCCCTGCCCAAGGTGCTGAAATTGTTGCCCATGCTTAAGCCGGCCTACGCAGCCTATCCGGACATAGCAAAAAAATACGGGCTGACGATTTAACACTGTACAAGGGAGAGATTGGATGAGCGTTGAAAGAAGTATCAAACAGTACGAAGATGACCGGCGGCAAGCGGCAAAAATAGCGGCGCGCCTCCTGCTGGCCAGCGCTACGACCTCGCCCAGGGTTGGGGGGGTCGGCGAGTGCACAATCCACATCCTCGACGATGAATGCGACATCGAGGACCTTTGCCAGGCGACGGAGCAAATGTCGGGTGAGGACGAGCAGTGGGGTTTCTTTAAGCGGGACGCCATGATGCTGCGGGATGCCGACGCGGTGCTTATTGTCACCTCGATCCGCTGCCTGACCGACCCCGCCGATATAAACTGCAACCTGTGCGGCAAGCTGACGTGCGAATACCAGAGGCAAACGCCCAAGCTGGCGCCGGCGCCGGGCCTGGCCTACACCGGCCCGCTCTGCCTGTTCCGCGCCAATAACATATCCTATGCTATAGAAACCATCATTTCCACAGCCAGGAACATGGGCGTTGACCATGGCATATTCTGGTCTGCCGGCGCCGCCGCCATGCGCATGAAGATAGTTCCCCGGAATACAGGGTTCTGCCTGGCAGTCGGCATCTCAATAACTGAGAAGAGCCCGTTCCGTGACATACCCAAGGCCTACGCCGATATAAATGAAACTACCATGAACGACCGCATTATCAAGCGCCTCTGGCCACAGTTCAGGTCGATTTACAGTTAGGCAGAGTCGATATAGAGGGAAGATGAAATGGCAACCGAAATGAACGAATTACTGATAAATGGCCTCGACCGCGCGGTCGAGCTGATGGTGGTGGCGGCCTATAACAGCTTCCGGTTCGGCAACAGGAACACGGTTAAAATTGCCCGGCTGACCACCGAGGACCAGCAGGAGATCGCGCAGTTCTGTTACTCGCTGGGCGACATGTCGCCGCTGGCAGCCCGCGACGGCAGGTTCCTCATGGAGCTGATCAAGGAACCCTGCGCGCTGCTGATGTTCGGTGACAGGAGGAAATCCGACTTCAACTTCAACTGC
Organism: uncultured Dehalococcoidia bacterium; assembly: GCA_903929005.1. Classification (GTDB taxonomy): domain Bacteria; phylum Chloroflexota; class Dehalococcoidia; order GIF9; family UBA5629; genus CAIMUM01. The sequence continues at coordinate 22,042 of CAIYTC010000225.1, forward strand.
GGCGCCTGCGGCTACAAGACCTGCGCCGAGATGAACCGCGCTGAAGAAGTTGAATCCCTGACCTCTCGCGGGCCAAGCTGCCAGTTTAAGAACATCAATCTCAATATAGCCGCCAGTGCGGCCGCCTCCATGGCCTGGCGCCTTGGACTGCACTGCCGGGTCTTCAGCACGCTGGGCTTCGCCTCCTTTGCTTTGAATAAGATGGAAAACGTGGATATGGCCGTCACGGTATCGGTCAGCGTGGCCAAAAGAGACCCTTACTTCGACCGCCACCAGTACTGGACGGACGAACACTGGAACGAGACCTTCAACAAGGAGTTCCCCACCTTCACCAGGGGATTCATCGGCGCTATCGAACAGGAATAATGCCTGGTAAGGAGGTTGAAATATGGGAAGCAAGGCACATCTGAACCAGGTCATAGTTTCACATTTAATCGAGCTAAAAGCCGACGAGATACCCGACCTGGAAGTTTTCGTTTTTGAGCGGGGAGACCGTGGTGAGGACGTCCTCACATACAAAAATCTCTACGAAAACTCAAATAAGGTAGCCGGCCTTTTCACCAGGAAGGGCATCGGCAGCGGGGATAACTTCGCCGTGCTGATGCGCAACCACCCGGAGTTCATCTATTCCATGCTGGCCGGCGCCACCACCGGGGCCATCATGGTCCCCATCGATCCGCGCAACCGGGGCGAGCGTCTCAAGTATATGCTCAACAATTCTCAGTCCAAGGCCGTCATCGTCTCGGGGGAATGCCTGGAGCAACTCGAAGAGGTCTTGAAGGAGGCCCCCTCGGTCAAACATGTTATCGCAGTATACCTGCCCGAACAGAATATCCCCGTTTCACCAAAGTATGAAGTGCTGAACGAGGCCATAGAGGCGGCAACCTGGGAAACGGTTGAGCAGAAGATCTTCGACGTGCGGCACCCCATTCAAATAGTCTATACATCGGGCACAACGGGGGAACCCAAGGGCGTCATGGTGCGCAACAACCGCACCGGCATGTACAACATACTTACCAGCTTAGTCTGGCGCTATAA